>JAJEAQ010000416.1 GCA_022822685.1 Trichodesmium sp. jk18x7bins.61 | reverse complement strand
TTGAGGGGTGGGGCTTACACCCACATCCTGAAGGAAGTTATCTGACATTTAAGGCGTGAACCTTTGGCTGTCAGAGCCCCTAGTCATACCCTTTCAGAAACTGAAAGGGTATGACTAGGAACGAGTCTCACCAGAGCTTTTTTTGTGGCGAGATACTGAAAGCAACAAGATCGTGACAAAACTCTAGCTTTAGCCATGGGCTTCCTGACAGTTCGGTTATCTCTCTGTCGTGAAACTTGCCTGTTAGACCTATGTTGAGCCATTATGGAGTAGATACTTGATAAATATAGATAATTGTACCAAAAGTTTTACGGAAATAGAGCAGGATAAGTTGCAGTTAATCTAAGTGATTGCCAGTCTTAAGAAAAACTCAAGATTTTCTTAAGACTGGGATGAATACTGTCCCTTTGAATTTGGTCTAAGCTTGTATTACAAAAAATCAAAGCAGACCAAGTATTAGTCTGCTTGACAGAGGGAATTACTTATAAGTTTTATAAATAAAAAAAGATGTAAAACTAAAATTTTTATTATAAATATATTCAACAAACAAAGCAAATTCTAATCATCAAGCTTTTACTGCGATTGTATGGCATTCAGGGGGAGTGAGGGGTGTATTCTCACGTAACTATCTCTCTATAAAGGAGCAAACTATAACTACTTCAGTATTTGAAATAAGGAGTTTATCACTAAAATGTCAACACTAAATCAAGAAAAGAAAACTAAAAAGACAAATAGATTAAGTGCTCGCCCTTACTCCTCAATGGATACAGTTCGTGTTTATCTACATGAGATTGGTCGTGTGCCACTGCTAACTCGTGAGGAAGAGATTGTTTATGGTAAGCAAGTTCAGCAAATGATGCAACTGCTGGATGCAAAAGAAATATTAGAGGAAAAGCTCAACAAAGCAGCAACCCAGATAGAATGGGCAGAATATGTACAACTAAGTGAAGAAACACTAAATCAAGTCATAAAAAAAGGTCAGCGTGCCAAGCAAAAAATGATTGAAGCTAATCTTCGCCTAGTAGTAGCGATCGCGAAAAAGTACCAAAAGCGAAATATGGAATTCTTGGATTTAATTCAAGAAGGTACTCTAGGTTTAGAAAGAGGAGTGGAAAAATTTGACCCGACAAGAGGATACAAATTTTCTACCTATGCTTACTGGTGGATTCGTCAGGCAATTACTAGAGCGATCGCGCAACAAGCTCGTACAATTCGTTTACCGATTCATATTACTGAGAAGCTCAACAAAATCAAAAAAGTTCAGAGAGAACTAATTCAGAGTTTAGGTCGTAACCCAACTCCTTCTGAGATTGCTCAAGCTTTAGAACTAGAGCCATCTCAAATTAGAGAATATCTTCTCATGGCCCGTCATCCTATTTCCTTAGATTTACGGGTTGGAGATAATCAGGATACTGAACTACAAGAACTTTTAGAGGATGAAGCGTCTTCTCCAGATGATTATATTACTGGTGAGCTGTTGCGCCAAGATTTATATACCCTACTAGGAGAATTGACAGATCAACAACGTCGTGTGTTGACATTACGTTTTGGTCTTGAAGATGGTAGAGAGATGTCTTTAGCTAAAGTGGGGGAGAGACTCCAACTTAGTCGTGAGCGAGTTCGTCAACTAGAACATCAAGCTTTGGCCCATTTGCGTCGTCGTCAGGCCAAAGTACGAGAGTATGTAGCTAGCTAGGTATTAACTTCCTGGTTGGAGTTGCCCCACATTGATAACAAATCTGGAGCTTGTGGGACGGGGTTTATAAAGTGCGGAACTAATTCCGCACACAACCCCTTATGAGTCCTGGTGTTTAATCTGCTCTGGACTTACGCAAAGACACTATATATAGCGGATACTAATCTAGGCGAGCGCCACAATAGCTTGAGCGATAGAACTCCGTGACCCGGCGCGAACGCCTCAAAGTTTTTGGCATTATTAAACCAGACTCAAACAGTTAATTGAGCAGCATAAATCACTTATCAAATTCAAGTTACTCTGAATTTTATTGGTCGGGTAAGGTTGAGCCTGGAGCCTCCCTGTTTTAGCTAAAGCTACAGGCTCAACATGGGGGGACAAATTTAGAATCCCTATCTGTTCCATTACAGAACAGCGTTGAGCAGGGAGGCTCCCTGCTCAAATGCTTTTTCTCCCATCCTTTCGCCGACAGAGAGTTCCGTCTTCGTTGCCTCTGACCTACTTAAGGTTTCTACCTTAAGACTCTTTTGGGTTTACCCTGTTGTATCGTTTGAAGTTTTTGAGATGATTGAGCCACCTCGCCACATGAAAAGGGTGGTTGCTTTTATTGGCTTGGGGGTTTTGTTTTCACATATAGATGAATCCAGAACATCTATATCGACCTTCTTACCTTTTGGTTACAACCTATCAGGGATAATTTGGCTGTTCTCTATATGACGCAATTGCCGACCCCTAGAGGAGCTTTCCTTACGGAATGCGGAGCATTCAGGTCGCGCGACAGGCGACCTGAATATTAAACAACGCGCGACTATGTTCACCTTTCCATCTCTTTCCCTCTTGCTCCTTTACACCTAATCCCTGGTGGTTTCGGTTACTTTTCGGCCAAAAAGGTCAGGACTTACCTTTTTGGTCGGCTCCATGAACAGGAGTAACGGAATCAGAGAGTCTTTTCCGTGAGCAGCTCTAGGTGAAAATTCCTAGGGGAATCGATGTCCCGTTTCCAACGACCAGTTGGCTCCCCCAGTCGGAGCTTTCCTTACGGAATGCGGAGCATTCAGGTCGCGCGACAGGCGACCTGAACAGGTCGCACCTGGATATTTCAGTTCATTTATTAAATAATTTGACAATAATTCATCTTGAATTTGATAAATAGTTTTTCCCATTTTCCCAGCTAATCTTTTTAAATGGTTCCCAACCAGCATAGCACAAGCAATATGGTTTTTTTGAATTCTTGCTCTACGACATTTGCAAAACTCAAGTCCTGTTAATTGCTTAATTTCTCTGTGAAACTCTTCTATTTTCCATCTAGTTTTTGACTCAAATTCAACAGCCTCTTTCAGAGTCGCTTCCCTATCATCTATCGAAGATTAACTCAAGTCATTAGTGACAATATATTCTGTTCTGTTGGCGGAAACAGTAGCCCAAAACAATTTCACTTTTTGATCTCCTGGAAACCCTTTAATGCGTGATAATTTTTCCTGATATTTTTTCTGTTTCATTCCAATTCAATGCTTGAATATTTTTGTATTTTTATACACCACCTGTATCATCTACCAAACGATTACTTTTTAATGGACAATAATATATTTTTCCTAAGTTATCTATTAATCCCATTAGCCGTTGAGTTGCATACCAACTATCCATCAATACTGTTTTTACTGGTATTAGCTTGTTTTTTACTACATCAAAAATCATTTATTCCATATGGTCAATTTTTGTTTTTTTGTCACCATCTGGATCATATATGCGATAATCTATTATCCAAAATTGTTCGTTTTTCGGATTGAAATATATACAATTAACTACTCCTATTCCACGAATTACTTGATGTTCATTTCCGCTATATTGACGTCGGACAAGTTCGATTTTTTTTGAAGACTTTTTCTTCATGACTGTATCGTCAAAAATCAAATAACCATCTGTAGCAGTTACAATTTATTCTTAAACATTTGGCTATAAATCTTCCTGCCCTAAATCAACATTTTTTAAATAACGATTAA
>JAJEAQ010000200.1 GCA_022822685.1 Trichodesmium sp. jk18x7bins.61 | reverse complement strand
CCAGCGCGAAGTGCTATAACCATTATGGTCAATGGCCCCATCGTGTAGACGGATGGGGCTTGTCAAGATAAGTTGACTTTGCGCTTTCATTTTCTACCCCATGAGATTCTGCATGGTACGAACAGAATGGTTGTTTCCCTAGCTAAACCAGAATCATCCCACACCAAATCCATCATATTGACGCATTACTGGTGCATGATAAGCCAATACAATATCCTGTTTTGGTATCCCCAATTCTACCAATTCATTCGCAACGCCAATCTCTGTCCCATCATATTGAATCCAGATTTTACCATCAATAATGTCAATGTGAATCAGAGGTCCAAAAACACGACGATATTTTTCCCATCCTGCATGAAAAATTTGGTAATGGTCTTGTTGAGTATCACAAAATTTATAGACCAGGATATTTTCATTCGCTAGTTTAACAAGACTATGCCTTTCTAATATTTCCTGAATCCAACAACGATACTGAGTTAATTTATCCACTTTACAATTACCTCCTGCTCTGGCTCATAGACTAATATGTTTGTTTGAGATTCTTGAATTGTTTGTTGTGCAAACGGACGACGAAAAAAATCCTCGTAAACGTAAACTGGTACTGC
Organism: Trichodesmium sp. jk18x7bins.61; assembly: GCA_022822685.1. GTDB lineage: Bacteria > Cyanobacteriota > Cyanobacteriia > Cyanobacteriales > Microcoleaceae > JAJEAQ01. The sequence continues at coordinate 4,336 of JAJEAQ010000200.1, read as the reverse complement.
TAGATAAAGTTTGCGTTCAGGTTGTTGCGATCGCAACGCAATTCGGTAGCTGAAACATTGACCTACAGCCAAGTAAAATTCATAGATAGTAGAAGCACCCAAAAACTCTTCACCTCAACAGCAATTTTCTCAACACCTCGAGCTGCTGCAATTACTTGCTCTCCAGCCAAATCTATTTGGAGACGAGCATTATCAAAATCGAGGAATAGAGGATCGTGGGTAATAATCCATCCATCTTTAATCAGAGCAATTTTGACAGCTTCATGAAAACGATCCTTAGCAGACATATTTTTCTGAGATATTTTCCTGACAATAATCTCTCAACTTACTCACTCCATCTTCAACAGGACTTACGCAAAAAAGCTATATATAGTAAATTAAAACTATAGTGCAACACTATATATAGCGTTGACAACCAAAAAATGGGTAAGTCCTGTTCAACCAAATAAAATTACCGCTCAACCGCGCTGGGAGTAAACCGAACTTCTATCCGTCGCCGACTCTGATCTGGCTTGCGATTTGCCCCTGCATAATCTCCACCCGGACTATATAATTGTGCTGCGGAATAAGCCCGAAATTTTAATCCCAATTCTTTCAAACGAGGATTTTTTTGCAGTTCTTTAACAACAGCTAAAGCCCGCATCAAACCTAAATCGGCATTAGATCCTGGTTGTAAACTACTAACAGATTCATTTCCCCTAGCAACTTGTTCTAAGTGAGTATCTAAATTACTACTACTGCCCTGATTTACTTGACCATCAGTATGACCAATTACCTCAACAACATAACCCTTATATTCCTGCGCCCAATTCTCAATTTTCCCAACTAAATCTTCCTCAATGAAACCTTTCAAATCACCCGATATTTCTGCACTTCCTGACTCAAACCTACGAGTTTTAGAATCTTGAATTACTATCACAGGCGGAGACATCAACTTTTCAATTTCTGTTTCTAATTCTGTCACTCTATTTGACTTTTGTTTCAGCTCTTCCTTGGATGTAGTAACTGAGCCATGAAGTTGTGTAACTTGATTCTGTAAATTACCAAGTTTTCCCTGTAAACCTGTTACTTCATTCGTCTTTTGTTGCAGTTGACTTTGTAAACTACTAATCTGCTGTTGTAGTTGTAGAGCACGATCTTGATTGGCATCAGAAATTGACTGGATAAACAAAGATTTAATTACAGCCAATAGCAACAATAGACTTAGTATCATAAAAGAATTAGACATTAAGTCCGTGAACGCTGGCCAAACCTCCAGTTCTCGATTATCTTCAACAAGTCGTGAACGATGACGCATAATTACTTTATATTTAGTTTTATATTTAGTTATAATAGAGAATATTGAGGTTGAATTGACCTTCTTAGTTCCTATTTATTGATACTGTGTATCAGACTATAAGAGACTGTTTGTAAAACTCAGATTAAATTCTGATGTAGGATGGGTTCGCTGGAAATATCTCCTCGTAATACCCCGCCGGGGCGGGCGGGGTTTAGATTTTAGTTTCCACCGTAACCCACCAAAATAAAGCATTCTAGTTATTTTAATATTTGCTTTCCTGCATTTGATTGATATATTCCAGAAATTTTTCCCGATCGCACTTAAATGAGAATTCTTAAAATTAGCTTAGACACTCATACCTTTATTTATATGATTTGCCAAAGATTTAATGCTTTGACTAATAGCATCTGTAGAATTATTTAACGCATCTGCCAAAGCTTTGATTTGAATTTGCAGTTCCTCTAAATTATCTGCTTTAGATACAACTCTTCTTTGTAAACTATCCAGAGTACCTACAGCCAACTGAAAACTTTGTGAAGCGTCTTGTAGTTGTCGAATCATTTCAGCAAAAGATTTCTGATTACTTTGATGAGACTCTAATAATCTTAATGAAGTTTGATTATTACTTGTAACTTGTTCTCCAAACTTAGCTAGTCTCTTACTATACCCTTGTAATTCAATTACTACTATTTCAATTGCTTGGACAGCAGCAGATAGAGTAGAGGTTGAGTGAGAAAAATTTCTTTGAATATTGGCTAACTCAGCCGTAGAATTAGCTAACTTTTGTGGAAATTGACTATGTTCAAATGTTTGTGCTACCTCTAAAAACTTATCCGAAGCTATCTGAAAATCTTGAGAGCTTTTTGCTACTGTAGCAGCAGCTTCTCCTAATCGTACAAAAGTTTGTTCTGCTAATTTACTCGTAGTAGCATTAGCGTTATAAATTTCTTGAACTTTATCTTGTAGTGCTGACTCTACTCCCACTCTTACTGTTTGACCAAATCTCGTTAAAAATCCTTCAAACGAATAGGCAACAGCTTTCACTACTTTGTCAAGTTGAGTTTGACCTTCTATACTTTGTAAGTAGATATTATCTAGATAGTCTTCTAACAAACTAATTAACCTACTTTTAGCCAGGCTAGTATTGAAAATAAAATTCACCGACGTAACTACAGCACTAAAAAATATTGCTACTAAGCTAGTAGTGAAAGCTATTCCCATACCTTGTAATGGTACTTGTAACTCCTTGAGCAAACTACTAACATCAGTAGCATTAGTATCGCTAACTGTTTGACTCAGAGAAGTTAAATTAATTGTAATGCCAATAAAAGTACCTAATAACCCAAAAGATACCAGTAGGTTTGGTAAAATTCGACAAAAATATTCTATTTGTTCGTAAGAAACTAATCCCAATAATCGCTGTCTACTGTAAACTTGATCTATTAACGCTCCTGTATTAACATGCTCTAGTTTACTACTAGCATCTGCAAACCTACTCTCTAAATATCCGATAAATTTTGGCTTATTTACTGACTGCTGATTAATTAGTCTCCTAACTTTATTTCCCAGATTTGCTAAGTCAAAATAAAGTACCATCCTTAACAATATAGCAATAAAGGATGGTAAAATTACTAAAACAATTATTAGAGGTATTAAATAAGATGGTATTGGTGGCATAGTAACATCTCTGATTCGCTTTCCGGTCATCTGAACCTTCCGAATTACTCCGGGTTAACGACTACTCATCTAATTTTTTTTCCCAAAAGCCAAATTTTTCTTGATAATAGGCCAAAATTTGGTCAACTTTTTGATAAATAGCATCTTCAGCATCTTCAGCATACTCTAACCAAATTCCTCCTACTTGACTTTTTTGATAGTCAAAGTGCTTTGAGACAGAAGGGGAAAATAAACCGACTTCAACTTTACCCACCTGACGTAAATGAGCTGCTACTTCCCGATATACTGCCAGAGGTAATCCCTGGCAGCTCAGTTGATAACGTTTTTGTTTATGTTTCACAGTCTCCATGTAGTACTCTAACCTCTAAAGACTTAACCTGGTAAAGCAAGATTTTGCTTACTTTTAACAATACAGGTTTGCTTTCAGAGTGGTTTTACGAGGCGTTAAGGTAATAAAACCCTACTTAAGCTGCCATTGGTTAAATTTGATCTATCGGGTCAGCTGGCCTCCCCCAGTCGGAGCTTTCAGGTCGCGCGACAGGCGACCTGAATGAGGATTACTCCTCTCCCCTCCCCTTTGAACCGTACGTGACAGTTTCCCATCACACGGCTCAAGCCTTACTTCAAGCTAAGCAATTCTTGGTTTTTGAATGTACCTGTTTCGCCTGTCGCCGACATGAATATGACACGCTCTGTGCAAATGGATCAGATTCTCCTTGTCATCAGTTCCTCCTTCCTTCACAGGTATTATATGATGGGTTTCCATTTCCTCCCCATTGAATAGGCTGTCTCCACAAATCGGGCCTTTCCAGTTTTGTTCTTTGGCAATATGTTTTAGCTAAAGCTACATGAAACATATTTAGAACCAAAGGCCCAGTAGTTTTTCCCTTGTTGCCTCCCCCAGTCGGAGCTTTCAGGTCGCCTGTCGCCGACATGAATGTGTTGGCGCTAGGGCCAGTCTTCATGGAGTCAAGGGTCGTCTGGACTTGATTTGGCTCTGACTTTGAGCCTGTCGCCGACATGTTGAACCACCTCGCCGACTTGTTGAGCCTGTCGGCGAGGTGGCTCAACACATGTCTGATCATGGGTGTACTACTGATGTCATAAAGTATGAAAGATTTTTCTTCTCCTTTTCTACTAATTCTTTGACACATGTTCAGGTCGCGCGACTGGCTCAATGTCCAATCTTTCCCTTTGTATCTTTTGAAGTATTTATTTTTAACCCATTTTTTTCCTTTGTTGGCTCCAAGAGTCGGAGCTTTCAGGTCGCCACTTGAAAGGGATGCCGTCAAGTCGCCCAACTGTAGAGGTATTGCCATATCCTATGACTGATATAGTTGAAGGTTTTTTTACTAACTACTCCAGAGGAGTAATTTGCAA
>JAJEAQ010000010.1 GCA_022822685.1 Trichodesmium sp. jk18x7bins.61 | reverse complement strand
AAATTATTATTAACTACAAAATAAGCCTAAAGAATTCAGAAGTATAGAGTAAGCGAGAAATATCTGCCTACATCCTCTGCTTTTGCTTTATTTTGTGATACCTCTATTTCTTCCTAACTACTTTACTCAAATCAACATGATATGGACATCTCTATAGCTGGCCATAAGTCAGTTAACTTCAGAATAAGAGACTGTTTGTCAAGTAAATATTAAGATAGCTAGAATGTTTAATTCTGGTGGCCTGCGGTGGACAAGTAAAATTTAAACCCCACCCTTAAGGGCGGAGTATTATGAAGAGATATTGACTCAATGGCTCACCCTACGCAAGAATTCAATCTGAGTTTTACAAAAAATCTCTAAGTAAAAAATATCTACCAGTCGATTTTAAATAAAAAATGTCATCAAGCACTAAATCAAATTTGAATACACCTGAGGATTATGCAAATCTTGCAACGATATATGTTCAGCATAAAAAATGGGAATTAGCCATTGAAAACTACCGTCAAGCCATTCTGTTAAAACCTAACTTTTCTTGGTATTATTATCACTTAGCACAAGTCTTACATCAACAAAATAAATGGTATGAAGCTATAAAAAATTATCAGATAGCCATTGAATTTAAGCCGGATTTTTCTTGGTCTCATTATAATTTAGGAGATGCTTTTAGCAAATTACAAAGATGGGAAGAGGCTATAGAAGCTTACCAAAATGCAATAAAAATTGATGCCAATTTTTATTGGTCTTACTACAATTTAGCAAATGCTTTTGTAGAATTAAAACAATGGAATGAAGCTATATACAACTATATATTTGTAGTTTACTTAGAACCAGAATTCCCAGGAATTTACAATAAATTAGGAGATGCTATAGAACAGAAATATCAGTCGAACTTAGATGCAGCAATTAAACATTACCGTCAAGCATTGCCAAAAGTATATCGACATCCAATTGACAATAAATCATTACAAATTTTACAAAAAAATCCTACCTTATTTTTACAAATAGCAGATGGTTTAGCTAAAAGCAATAAAATTAATGGGGCAATTATTTTTTATAAAATAGCTCTAGAAATTAATCAATATGATTTAGAAATTGAGCGCAAACTACAACAAGTATTAGATAAAAAAAATCAGTTATCCCAAGATATATTAGAACTCCGAAAGGAAATTCAGTTAAACCCTAGTAGTAAGTCTTACTATTATCTAGGTATTGCTCTAGCTCAACAACAAAAATGGGATGAAGCAGTGGTAGCTTATCGCCAAGCTATTGAAATTAATCCCAACCTATCTTGGTGGTTTTACTACAATATCTGGGAAGCTTTTGCCAAGGAAAATAAACTGACAGAAATACTAACTCTTTTCCAAAGATTTCAAAAAGCTAATCCTGATTCTTTTCGCTCTTACTTAAATGTAGGAGAAGCTTTGACTCGGATGGGTAAAATCGATGAAGCTACACCTTATTATCAAACTGCTTGTTATCAACAAACTCAGAAAATTTATCCTGAATTTGCGCAGCAACCTTGGAATTTAGAACAAATACAGAGACCAAATTTCCTAATTATTGGAGTTCACAAAGGAGGTACTACATCCCTTTATGGTTATCTGATTCAACATCCACAAATTATTCCTTCTGTTAAAAAAGAAGTCGATTTTTGGTCTTGGAAATTCAATACTTCTATTAATTGGTATCTAGCTCATTTCCCAGTAATTCCAGATGGAAAAAATTTTTTGACTGGTGAAGCTAGCCCCAGTTATTTTGATCATCCAAATGCAGCTCAAAGAATTTTCCAAGTATTCCCAAAAATTAAACTGATTGTACTATTAAGAAATCCTGTAGATAGAGCTATATCTCAATATCATCAATGGCGGAGATTAAATTGGGAAAATCGTTCTTTTGAAGAAGCGATCGCCTCAGATTTAGAGAAACTAACAAAGGCTCCTGAAAAAGTGAATTACTGGAGACAGGAATTAAATTATTTAGTGCGAGGAGTATATGTTGAATTTCTTCAAGAATGGATGAGTTTATTTTCACGGGAACAATTCCTAATTTTGAAAAGTGAAGATTTTTATGCCAATCCAGAAGCGAGTATGCAGGAAGTTCTAAGGTTTTTAGATTTGCCAGAATATCAACTGTCAGAGTACAAAAATTATAATACTGGTAATTATTCCCCAGCCTCTCCATCCATATGTAGGAGTTTAAAGAGTTATTTCCAAGTTCATAACCAGAGGCTAGAAGAGTATTTAGGAGTGAAATTTAACTGGGTTTAATACCATGTTGAGCCTGTCGCCGACATGAATCGGATAATTAGTTATAAGAGACTTCGAGCCCTGCAACCTCTAGTTCCCTCTTTTTTTTCAAGCAAGGCTGTTTTCTTCTAAAAAATTTTTATCGGTATGAACTTTATGCAGTGCGATGTTCAGCCAATATTTTATGATAATTAATAGATTATTAGGAAGAAGTTTGGCATTTGCCAGAAGCAAAGGCTTTGAACAAATGAAGGTTGCAAATTTTCATCGAGAATGAAAGCAAAGCTCCTCCCCTGGAGGCAACAGCCTTACCCCTTTTCAAGAGGGGCGCAGAGGAAAAATCAGGAAACTAGTAGAGAACTCCTCTGCAATATCCTCTTTTGAAATTATTTATTTATAAGTACTCAACCAAACATGATATAAGACTAAAAATAGAGATATCTAAGCTAGTATGGGTGTAAATCAAGGTATAATTTTATTTAAAAAAGTTTTATAGAAGAAAGAAATATGTATTCAGTTTTGAATCCAGAAATGTCTGCTTTTAGTCTATATCAAGAAGCAGAATCTTATTTAGAAGTAGGAGAATTAAATGAGGCTTATTTAGCTTGCGAAAAAGCTTTAGAAATACTACCATTCTATCCTTTGGCTTGTAAAACTATGGGAAATGTGTTACAGGGAATGGGAAAATTAGAGGAGGCAATCAATTGGTATACTAAAGCGATAATGCAACAGCCAAATTGGGCAGAAGTTTACACAAATCTTGGTAGTTTATACGCTAAACAACAACAGTGGGATCCTGCTATAACTTGTTATGAAAAAGCTATTGAATTACAACCAAATTTGGCAGGTGCTTATCGGAATTTATCTAGGGTATGGCAAAAGGTAGGCCAGTTAAGTTTGGCAAAAAAATATTGGTCTCAAGCCCAAACTATAGATATAAAAACAACCGCATTAGAAAAGCTAAGTCAAGGAGATATTTTATTAAATGAAGGTCAGAAAGAAGAGGCGATCACTTCTTATCGTCATGCTATAGAATTAGACTCTAATTTAGCAGAAGCTTACTCTAAATTAGCAGAAATTTTAGTCAGCCAGGGAGAATTAGATGCAGCTATAAATTGTTATCAAAGTTTAATTGAACTTGTACCTAAAAACTGGATATTTTTTCACAAACTCGGACAACTATTACAAGAAGCAGGCAAGTTAGATGACGCAATTGGAGTATTCGAGTCTGCTATAAGACTCAATCCTAATTATGCTTGGTCTTATAAAAAATTAGCAGATATTTTGTACAAACAAAGTAAGTTAAATGAGTCTCTTGATTATTACGGTAAAGCGATTAAAAATAACCCGAAAATTTGGGATGCTTACTGTAATATGGGAGAAATATTGGTCAAGCAAGGGGAAATAAATCAAGCAGTTATTCTATACAGTAGTGGTATTAAAGTTAACCCGAATTTAGCAAAAATTCACTACAAATTGGGCGAAGCACTAAGTCAACAAAAAAAATGGCAGCCAGCAATTCAAGCTTATCGTCGTGCCATAGAATTGAAAGCAGATAATCATTTATTTCACCGTAACCTAGGAAATGCTTTACAAAAAGTAAGTAAGTTAGATGAGGCGATCATGAGTTATCAGAAATCTATAGAAATTAATCCAAATTCCCATTGGTTATACGCATCATTAGGAGAAGTTTATATTCAACAAAAAAAATGGTCTGATGCTCTCGAATGTTTCAGGCAAGCACTAAAAATCAAACCAGACTACGATAGGGGTTACGAAAAAGTAGCTTATATTCGGGAACAAATAGGCGATCGCGGAGCTGGGAAGAAATGTAGAGACGAACATGGATTACCAGACTCGTAAATGATAAAGAGTTTATGAGAGGAAGTTGGAATGCTGTGCATTCATATCCCCCAGCCAAACAAGGGCAGAGAGTTAAAAATAATCTGATCAAAATTATTAAATATGTCTAACAATGAAAAAATAGAAACAGTAGCTACTAATTTTAGTCAACTCCCAGAAGCCAGTTTAGCTCAAGGAAAATTAGATGAAGCTTATGCAGCTTGTTTAAAATCATTAAATAGCCAACCAGAATTTGCATCAACCTGCAAAACTCTAGGGGATATCTTGCAAGCAAAAGGAGAGATAGAGGCAGCCAAAAATTACTACAATAAAGCTATCAAAGTATTTCCTAATTTTGTTGAAGCTCATGCTAACCTTGGTAGTGTGTATGCCAAGCAAAAGCAGTGGGGAAAAGCAATTGATGCTTATGAAAAAGCTCTTAGTATTGAACCAAAATTAGCAGGAGTTCATCGCAATTTAGCCAAAGTTTGGCAACGTCTTGGTAAAAAAGAATTAGCCACAGAATACACTTATCAAGCACTTCTCCTAGAGCCAGAATCAGTCACAGCTAGAGAACACTTGAATTTAGGAAATAAATTGTTAGCATCAGGCCAGATTGAGGCAGCAATTAACTGTTACCGTCAGACAATTAAACTACAACCAAATTTATCAAAATCATACCAAAAATTAGGAGAGATTTTCATAAAAAAAGGAGAATTAGAATCAGCATTAGTTGTTTTAAGTCATGGGATAAAACTAACCACTAAAAATCCTAGACTTTACTACTTACTAGGGGAAGTTTTTCAAGAACAAAAACAATACGATGCAGCCATAGTTGCCTATGGTATGGCTATAGAGCTGAAGCCAGATAACTTTTTATTTCACAAAAAATTAGGAGATGCTTTAGAACAAAAAGGTCAGCTAGACGCAGCGATCGCCTGTTACCAAAAAGCTATAGAAATCAATCCAAATTTATTTTTTGGTTACTGTAGTTTAGGTAATATATACATGAAACAACAAAGATGGGATGAAGCAATTTCTACTTATCGTCAAGCAACTATTATTAACCCTAATTTTTTTCGAGTTTACTTATACTTAGGCAATGCTTTAGTCCAAAAGTTACAAAATGATGCAGCTATAGATGCTTACCTGAAAGCTATTAGATTAAAACCAGAGCATCCTTGGTTTTCCAACTACTCAATCTTATGGAAATTTCTGATAAATCAAGGGCAACTTCAGCCTGTATTAAATTTATATCAAAATGCCACGAAAGTTAATCCAAGTAGTGTTTTGTGCTATGTCAATCTAGGAGAAATTCTCACAGAAATAGGAAAGATAGATACAGCAACTACCTGCTATCAAACTGCTTGTTATAATCAAACTTATCAATCTTATCCAGAGTTTGTTGAACAATACTGGGATTTGCCAAACACGAAAAGACCTAACTTTATTATTATTGGTGCTCAAAAAAGTGGTACAACTTCGCTCTTTCATTACATTACTCAACATCCCCAAGTCATACCAGCAATTAAAAAGGAAACTCATTTCTGGTATCGAGACTTTGACAAAGGAATTAATTGGTATCTCGCTCATTTTCCCCCTATTCCGAAATCAGAGAATTTGATCACTGGAGAAGCAACTCCTAATTATCTGGAATATTATCATTCTGCCAAACGAATATATAGTGTATTTCCTGATGTAAAGTTATTGGTAATTTTCAGAAATCCAATAGATAGAGCTGTTTCTCAATACTATCATTGGGCGAGAATAAAAAAAGAGGAACGCTCTTTAGAAGAAGTTATAGATGCTGAATTGGAAATTTTGCTCGCAAATCCCACCCAACCTCATGGCGATCGCAACTACTGGCACCAAGAATCTGGACATTATATAGGTAGAAGTGTTTATATAGAATTTATCAAGAAATGGATGGAAATATTTCCTAGAGAACAATTTTTAATTTTAAAAGCAGAAAATCTTTATGAAACACCTACTAATACTATGAAGCAAGTTTTTGATTTCTTTGGTTTACCAGAATATAAATCGCCAAAGTACAGAAAGTTTAATTCTGGCTATTATCCACCAATGAGTAAATCTTGCCATCAGAGATTGAATGAATATTTTCAACCTCAAAATCAGAGGTTAGAGGAATATCTTGGCATTCAGTTTAACTGGTAAGTAAGTAGGCGTTAAAAATCATTTTTCTGGACAGGCAGAAGGCAGAAGGGAAGAAATTTTTAAGACAATCTTTTAGCAATAAAAGGTATTACTCACGATTTTTAAGTATTTGAAGTCAAGTCTGTTCAAGTCTTATTTCTCTATTTACCAACGCCATAATTTTAGTTATCCGCCACCGGCTACCAGAATTAAAAACTCTAGTTATACCAAATCCGGTTATGAAAGCGTAGCTCCTCCCGAATGAGGCAAAAGTACATTTTCCAAATTGTCTATAGCTATACATATCTCTTGCCTCTCGCCTCTTGTCTTTCCCCCTTAATAAAACTCCTATCTCAATCTGATTTATATTATCTTTATACTTGCTTGACGAACAATCTCTTACATACTGAGTTTTTTTAACACCTTCTTACTGAATATAAAAACAGGAGTTAGGAAAAATATGTCTAATGTTGCAAATCAAAAAAGAGCAGCATTGAATTTCTGTAAAATAGCAGAAATATATTTATCTCAAGGAAAATTAGATGCCGCTTATTCCGCTTGTTTAAAAGCTCTAGAAATTTTACCCAATTTTGGAGAAGCTTATAAAAGTATGGGTAATGTGCTGCAAAAAATGGGTAAGCCAGAATCAGCTAAAAATTGCTATATAAAAGCAATTACAGAAAATCATAATTTAGCAGAAGCTTATGCAAATCTAGGCAGTATGTACGCTAGGGAGAAAAATTGGGAAGCAGCTATAAACTCTTATCAAAAAGCTATTAATATTAAACCAAAGACAGCAGGTTTTTATCGAAATTTAGCTAAAATATGGCAGAGTGTAGGTAATGAGCAGTTAGTTGTAGAATGCGACTATCAAGCACTTATTTTGGAACCAAAATCAGCTCCAGCAACAAAATATTTAAGTTTAGGAGATAAGTTATTAGAATTTGGTCAAGTAGAAGAGGCGATCGCTTGTTACCGTGGGGCGATAAAATTAGACGAAAAATTATCAGCATCATATAACAAACTTGGAAATACTTTATTTCAACAAGGAGAATTAGATGCAGCAATAACAATATACAACCAAGGGATAAAAATTAGGCAAAATCATCCTAGATTACACTACAACTTAGGGGAAGTACTGACAAAAAAACAACAATATCAGCAAGCCACTATTGCTTATAATCGTGCCATAGAATTAAATTCTTATAACCATTTATTTTATATAAAACTTGGGGATGTTTTACAAAAACAAGGCTGTTTAGACGAAGCGATAACCTGTTTTATTAAAGCCTTACAAATTAAAGCAGACCATCGGGATACCTACTTTAAAATAGCTGAACTTTTAGAACAAAAAAAACATTCAAGTGCTGCAGCTAAATGTAGATTACATCAACAATTATCAAAGGATATATTGGAGAAGTTTTGTAAACTAACAGGAGATTGGGAAGTTACTTCTAATGCCGTCAGTACAATAAATCTAATCAAGATACACCCTCCTGATCAGATAGATTTATTGCCTTCTCAAAATATAGAAAGAAAACTTCATCCTGATTTTCAAGTGAAGCTAATAGAATTAGCAGAAGAGTTCATCGCCATTGTGCCTGAAGCACGAGTTTGGGCAGATAAATTAAATAGTGTTGTGATTACTTCAGATCAGAAAGTGGTGGTAGATATATCCTCTGGTAATGGTGGATTAATTATATCTTCGTCTAAGTTACCCCCCGTTCATAGGCTAAATGGAATAGTAGCATTTTTATCAGTTAAATTTGGAGGAGGCGGTTATTATCATTGGATGTTTGATCTGGTGGCCAGGATATCTCTACTATGTCAAAGCAGTATAGATATATCGAGTATAGATAAATTTATTGTCAATAAAATTCAGACAAAATTTCACAAAGAAACTATCAAAAAGCTAGGAATTCCCCAAAACAAAATTATAGAGAGTTGTAATTATCCTCATATTCAAACCGATAGATTAATAGTTCCATCGATTCCAGTTAAATTCGGATTCAGAACTACAAAATGGGCTTGTGAATCTTTGAAAAGTATATTTTTATCTGAACCAGTTAACACAACATCGTTGTATCCAGAGAAAATATATATAAGTCGTAGTCAGGCATTAAGGCGACGAATAATTAACGAAGAAGAAGTTGTTAATCTCTTAGAAAGATTTAGTTTTAAAACTATTATCTTAGAATCAATTTCCATGGAAGAACAAGCATTATATTTCGCTAATGCGCGAGTCATAGTAGCACCTCATGGAGCTGGATTAACAAACATTTTATTTTGTCATCTAGGAACTAAAATAATAGAATTTTTTGCCCCTGAATACATACAGGTGTGCTACTGGATCATCAGTAATTTATGTAGTTTGGAACACTACCACTTAATAGGCGATGAATTTGATGATCACTTTTCTGATAGGCCAGTTAATAAAAACATTTTTGTTAATATACAGAAACTATTAAATTTACTCGAACTCGCGAAAATTATTTAATTCACTACCCTCTACATTCAAATCTCCTTTGGAAATTGAACTTCTTTCTTATTCCTTCTTTGCTGTAATGATATAATCATAAATAATATTATGTTTCATTCAAAAACCATAATCAATCTGAGTTCCTCTTAACAGGTAGAGGCGTTAGATATAAGGTAACATTATGGTCAATTAATATGACTTGACATCAGGCGATCAGGAGTTGAAGTAATTTAATGGAAAATCCAGAAGCAGCAGCATTAAAATTAAACCAACAAGCAGAATACTATCTAACCCAAGGCAACTTGAGCAAGGCTTATGCTGCTTGTTTAGAAGCGTTAGAATTATTTCCATATTTGCCACAAGCTAGTAATATTATAGGGCAAATAATGGAAAAAATAAATGCCTTAGATTCAGCTATTAGTTGGTACAAGCAAGCTTTAGAAAAACAACCAAATTTAGCTGAATATCATGCTAATTTAGGTAATGTTTATGTCAAACAAAAACAGTGGGAGCAAGCCATTGCCTCTTATGAAGCAGCCATCAAAATACAACCAAGCTTTACCAGTGCTTCTACTGCTTTAACAGAAATCTGGAATCAAATCGATAAGTCAGAATTAGCAGTATCTTCTTGGTATAAAGCAGTTACTTTAAAACCAGAATTAACAACAGATTTAGAATATCTAAAATTAGCAAATAATTTATTAAAATCAGAACAGAGAGAAGCAGCGATCGCCTGTTACCAGGAAGCACTGAAATTAAACCCAAACCTCTCTCAAGCACATCATAATTTAGGAGAAATTTATAGTGATGAGGAAAATTGGCAAGCAGCTATATCAAGTTATCGGCAAGCAATCAAGCTGAATCCTAAATTTTCTTGGTCTCACCACAGTTTAGGCAAAGCTTTTGCCAATACTCAGCAGTGGGAAAAAGCAATTTCCTCTTATCAGCAAGCAATTCAACTCAATCCTCAAGCTGCTATTACTTATCATTCCCTGGGAGATGCTTTAGTCAAGCAAAAACAATTAGATGCAGCTATTAACTTTTATCAAAAAGTTATAGAATTACAACCAGAAACTTGGGTAGTTCATCATAAATTAGCAAATATTTTCAAAGAAAAAAAACAACTAGATGCAGCGATTGTTGCTTACCATAAAGCGATTCAACTAAATCCAGATTTTCTCTGGTCTTACTATAGTTTAGGAGAAATATTAATCAACCTGAAAAAGTGGGATGAAGCAGTAGCAGCTTATCTTTCTGCCTTGAGAATTCATCAAGATTTGCCAAGTATCCATGAACAACTGGGAGCCGCTCTGGAAAAACAATCTCAATCAAATTTAAACGAAGTTATTAACTATTATTCTCAGATTATTCAAAATCCTCAACAACAAAAAACTACTATCATTAAAGAATTATCAATTCAGCCAGAAGCACCAGAATTTTACTTAAAGTTAGGAAATTTACTGGGAAAAAAAAATCTATTTAATGCAGCAATCATCATTTTTAACATGGGCTTGCAATTACAACCAAATCATTCAGAAATTACTAGCCTACTTGCAAAACTAGAACACAAAAAACATCAACTAGACCAGGAACTGAATGATTGTCAAAATACTATTAACAAAAATCCCCAAAATTTTAGGTCTCACTATCAATTAGGAAATGTCTTACTCAAACTTCAGAGACTAAATAAAGCTGTGGCAGCTTATATAAAAGCTATGACACTAAAACCAGAATATCCCTGGTTTTTCTTCTATTCTAATTTATTAAATTTTCTGATTCAACAAGGAAAGCTACAGCAAGTATTAAAACTATTTCGAAAAGCTACTCAAGAAAATCCAGAAAGTATTTGGTGTTACGTTAACCTTGGAGAAATTCTCACAGCCACGGGAGATTTAGATGCAGCAATTAAAAATTATCAGACTGCCTCCTACAACAAAACTCGCAAAATTAATCCGATCTTTGTGGAACAAAATTGGGATGTAGAAAATTCTAGAGGTCCTGACTTTATTATTATTGGTGCTCAAAAGAGTGGTACAACTTCACTAGAAAATTATATTACTCAACATCCCCAAGTCATACCAGCAATTAAAAAGGAAACTCATTTCTGGTATCGAGACTTTGACAAAGGAGTTAATTGGTATCTCGCTCATTTTCCCCCTATTCAGAAATCAGAGAATTTCATCACTGGAGAAGCAACTCCTAACTATCTAGAAAATTATCAGGCAGCAGAACGAATATATAATGTATTTCCTCAAGTCAAACTATTAGTAATATTGAGAAATCCTACAGATAGAGCCTTCTCTCAATACCATCATTGGATTAGATTAAATTGGGACGATCGCTCATTTGAAGAAGCAATAAATTCTGAGCTAGGAGTACTCAGAAAGAATCCTGAAACACCTGAAGGAGATAAAAACTATTGGCAGCAACCAGGTAAATATATAGGGCGTGGTATTTATGTAGAATTTCTGAAAAAATGGTTAGCAGTATTTCCTAAAGAACAACTACTGATTTTAAAAGGAGAAGACCTTTATCAAAAACCGATTGAGACGATGAAACAAGTCTTTGAATTTTTAGGATTTCCAAAACATCAGTTGCCAGAATATAAAAAGTTAAACTCTGGGTATTATTCACCAATCAGTGATGTAATGCGCCAAAAATTGAATGAGTATTTTAAACCACATAATCAAAGACTAGAGAAATATTTAGGAATGAAGTTTTACTGGGAATAATGCTTAAGTTGCTGAAATTTTGTAGAATAGTTAAAATCCAAAGTAAATACAATAAAAATATATTTTGATTCTTAATTAAAGGAGTAGAAAATGGGAAGAGGTAAAATCCTAAAAGGTAAAGATTTAAAGATGCTAACACAACCTATAAAACAAGATATTAAGTGGACTCCTAAGAGATTAACTCTGGCTGGAGTTGGTTTATTAATTCCCTATACTGCAATATTAGTCTATATAATATCTTTTGGAGTGCCTTTAGGTTTAATAATTGTGATGATAGCAGTTCCTGTAGTGTTCTTTGGTGGGTTTTCTGTATTATATTTGCTCACAAAAAACCTCTGATACCAAATCCGGCGCGCGATAGGAGCTTTATTTAGACTCCGCCCTTAAGGGTGGAGTCTTAAGAGGCAAGAGGCAAGAGGCAAAAAGGTTATAGAAAATCTGGAAAAGTATCTTGGCCTCGTTCGGGAGGAGCTACGCTTTCATAACCGGATTTAGTATGAGAGATTGTTTGTAAAATTCAGATTAAATTCTGGCGTAGGATGGGTGAGGCGGAAGTATTTCCAGGCACTGATCAGAATTTTAGTTGTCCGCCGCCGGCCATCAGAATTAAATACTCTAGCTATTTTAATATTTACTTTACAAACAGTCTCTGAAAGTCTAACCCATTTTTAACACAGGTGGTCTTCAATTAGCGACAGATATCTAGACGCGAAGTGGCTTTCCCTGAGTATATCCTCCACTAATTGTTCTCTTGATCTCCCGTTGCCTTCTTCAAGAAACCCCACTATTACGAATTACCCAACTCATCAACTGTTGCCATTCACCAGTTTTAGCCAATTTATCAGCATCCAAATCATCCCCCATATTCTCAGAAAATCCTGTAAAAGACTCAATCCAATGAATCACGGTTCCCACAGGTAAATAGGAGGAATATTTCCAAGATTTTTGTAGATACTCCACCATCTCAGAATAAAAACCCGTATAGTACAAATACCATGAACTCCAGACCAAAGTATTGTAGCGTACCCGTTTTTCCAATAATTGAATGCCCAACGGTAGAGACTCGGAGGTAAAAAACTTATCCAAAACTTGATTAATAGATTGCGCTTGAGATATCCCATCCCGCATAGTATTCTGATCATGCTGGCGATAACAAACAGTTGATTGTCGCAACCAATCAGCCTCACAACCCTGTAAAGACAAACGCAACACTAAGTCTACATCTTCAGCATGACCTAATTCTGGCTCAAAACCTCCCACCTTTTGTAACCAATCCCGCCGAAACATCAAAGTACCCATTGTTCCGATTGGCTTCCACCGCAACCATCCTTCCATATCCAACTTAGGTGCATAATCCCAAGGTGTTTCATCCTTAATAATCTCACCTGCCTGATTCACCCTGCGCCATCCACTGTGAACAATTCCCAAATTTGGTTGCGCATCAAATACCGCCACTTGGGCAGTCAACTTATCTGGTAGGAAAAAATCATCCCCATCCAAAAAAGCAATTAATTCTCCCCGCGCCAAATCAATGCCATGATTCCTGGCTGCTGAAACCCCCTGATTTTCTTGATATATATAACGAATCGTATCAAAAAATGGTTGTAATACTAAACGAGTATTATCTGTAGAGCCATCATCAATAACAATAATTTCGTATGATTGATAGGTTTGGGCTAAAATACTTTCTACGGCTTGCCTAATATAGCGATCGCAGTTATAAACAGGGATAATCACACTTACCCTGGGAGTTGTAGTAGTATTTGACATCCAATTATTCCGAATCAATCTTAAGTATATTTATGTAGATATTCTACTTGCTTATTTTAGTAGATTAG
>JAJEAQ010000026.1 GCA_022822685.1 Trichodesmium sp. jk18x7bins.61 | reverse complement strand
TGAATATGTTCATCTTCTGAGCCTTATTCATAATCTTCCCTAACAGCATCGTCATGCCTGACAGCATCATTAAGTCACGACCTCGACCATCATCCGTATACTGCAACATTCGTAAATCATCCGTGGAATTGCCGACTGCCATGATCGGCTTCTTGCCTAGGTAGCGCTCTATGCCCACGGGTTTTCCTTTTCCTTTGTTGTTAAAAACAAGAACAGAACCGCGCACCAAAACAGGTAGGTTGTAGTTTTCATTGTCAAATTTGGTTTTGATTGCTGAACCAATTACGTTTTGGGGTGGAATGCCATAGTATTCTTCAGCAAAAGAACGAATGAAATCTATCTCCCCACCTGAACAAATATAAACTTGGAAGTTATTGGCTCGCAGATAATCGAGCAACTCAACCATTGGTTGGTAGATCAGATCGACGTAAGGCTTACCGAACTCTTTGTTGTCTTGGTTGGTTACAAAGTTGTAGGCTGCTTCAATGTAATCGTCTGTGGTTTCTCCGTCTCCTATACCATGATCTTTGGTAAAGGTTCCCACAAAGGATTCAGGGTATTCGCCCCAGAGAGTGCCGTCATTGTCGAAAACTGCGATGCGATCCTTCACTTCTACAAAATTATTGCTTTCGGGATTGGTTACATCTGTCACAAAGTCAATGATAGTCGTCTTGATTTTTCCTTCTTGCCAGGAAGGAAGGGTATCTAGAGTCGAGGCGATCGCCAAGGGTTGCACCGAGCCCAAATAAACATGATAAGCAGAGGCCGATTAAGGGACTGAAAGTTATGATTTTCATGAGTTAAATCGATTAATTTTGGAATCGCTCCAGATCAAAATTTTACCCAATTCTTGCAGATACGACCCTGTTTAATTTCTACGAATGGCTTATTATACTTTGCTTTTAGCTAGCTTTTAAGCCTACGAGTCGCACGGTGCTTGTCACCCTGTGAAGTTACCCGATATTTACCCCCTGCCCAAACGGTGTCGAAAATTTGCAATTGATGCTGTTGGGAATACATATTCTTCACAATGTAAATCACCAACTTCAAATCCTAATTCTTGCAAAACTTGGTAATATAATTGAGACTGTTCTACATCACAAACTCCTAGGTTTGGTTCCAGTTGTTCAAAGCGAGATCAAAGTACGCTCGAAAAAGCACAACCCATTATATTAAAAGGATTTGAATTGAAAATGGCTTCTTTTTGAGCATCATTCATCAGCTTTTGTATAGGAGTTGGTAAATAGATTATCTTTGTCATAGAAACTGGCGATCGCAATACTCCACCCTCAGTAAACAAAATATCTTCCCGTTCCTCAAAACGCTGAATAGCCTGCTCTGTTGAAAAACAATGAGGACCTGAATCATCAACAATAAGTGTACCAGGCTTAACTTGCATAATATCCAATACATTAGGTACATTTGTAGCACCAACAATCAAAGTAGCATTGTAAATTTATGGAGGAACTATTATTTTTGATGATGCCAAATTTATCTGACCTTTAAAACCAAATTTTTCTACTAATTCTTGCTGAATATTTTCCAGAAAATCTAACTTACTATAAACATCACAAAGAGTATTTTATTGAGGGTGTGGCAAACATTTCAACATTAATGACAGCACATTCATTCCCACAGAACCTAAGCCGATAAATCCCACTTTGTCTCCACTTATATTACGTTGACTTTGCTCACAAATCTTCTTAATAGTCAGTACAACAGCAGCACTAGTTGTGCTATGTCCCGTCGTAATTTTTGGTAAATCTTGACGATTAGCAATTGCCTTTGTAATTGCAGAACCATAATCAGTAGCAGAAGGAATTAAGCCAGTCAAAGAAACAAATTTAGCACCAATTCGTGCAGCCATTTCTAATGCTTCAATAATCACCATAACTGCATCATCCTGATTGCTATACAGGTCAGAGCTAAATCGAGGCCAAATTATCACACCAATTCGACCCCAATTAGTCTGTTGGACAGTTGTCAAAACTGGCAGATTTTCATAGAGATTGTTAATAATATAATCCCGACTCCAGCCAAATACTTCTAAATCAGAGTCCCTTAAATAACCTAAAGCTACACCATCAACCGGGGGAATCTTACCCACAGAAAATAAAGACAACAACGAGGGAGTCTCTAGTTGTATATACTCAGATTTTGTTTGCGTCATAAGTCCCTCATTTAATGTTTCTTGAACTTCATTAGTAATCAATCGAGAACTTGGTTCTTGAGAGATATTTATGTTTTGTCGTAATTCTGTGATACTATTAGCTAACTCAGCAACTGTCGGATGCAAAAACAAAGTTTTTACTAGGAGACTAATATTGAGGGCTGTAGATATCTTGGAAACTAATTGCACTGCTGCCAGAGAATGTCCACCCAATTCAAAGAAGTTGTCATAGACTCCGACATGTTCGACACCAAGAACATTAGCAAAGATATTGGCAATAATTTCTTCAGTAGGAGTGCGAGGTGCGACATATTCATGGGAACGGGAAACACCATCAGGTGCAGGTAGTGCTTGATAGTCAACTTTGCCATTGGGAGTTAAAGGTAACTTGTCCAAAGTCACAAAAGCAGAAGGGAGCATATATTCTGGTAGCTTTTGTTGGAGGAAACTAGGTAATTGTGAAACCAGATGGCGATTCAACTCTGGCTCTAAGGGATTGTTAGCGTAAGCACTCCATGGTTTGACCTCCACAGGAACTGTCCTCACTGGGAAGTTCCTGTGGGAGTTGAATGGAGATTCATTACGGACGAAGATAGCATCATAACAGCCATGCTCACCAGAACGAGACCAAGTAATGTAAACCTGATAAGGCAATTGCTGATTCCAACTCCATAACTGCTGTGGTTCCACCCATACATATTTTTGCTGCTGCAAAGTCTGACGTAATTGATGGATGGTTTTAAGTCCATCTGAATCAGATAGTTCTTGGACAAGTGCCACTTGAGCTGGCAAACGAGCATTAGGTATATTTTTTATACCTACAGCCTGCGGCTTGTGATCGACTAAAAGTTGTTTGAGTTCAGATAAATTCAAATTATCCTGGTCATACTCGAACCATTCTGGAGTGAGAGTCGAACAAGCTTCGTTGCCGACATGAAGAATCACATCGTAGCGGAACTGAGTCAGCTCATTCTGATAACCACCAGGTTTACAGATGTAATCGCCGGAAAATACTCCTTCAAAGCGAGAAAGAAAGCCGGAGCAATCACCAACTCTTCCTCTTGATTAACAGCATTTTGCACCTTCTTTCTGAATTCTTCTAGATTTAATGAATCAGAAGCACGCTCAAAAATAGTAGCAGTATAAAAAGTTTCGAGTAATGGCAGACTGCGCACATCACCAACAAAGATGAAACCACCAGTAGCCAGAGTCTTGAGTGCAGCTTGTAAAACTTCTACCAGGTACTCGATGCTCGGAAAATACTGTAAACTGAATTGAGTATCACAGCATCGAATCAGGCTACTTCGATGTCTGTAAAATCGCCAGTTTTTGGCTGAGACGCACATGTGAGTAACTAGAACCAAACTGCTGAATTTGCTTGTTTACATAATCTAAAGCCACAGTACTGATATCAGTACCAAAGTAACTCAAGCAATGAGGAGCAATCTGGAACAGCAACATTCCTGTGCCACAGCCAATTTCCAACACATGTTGAGGTTGCCATTGCAGAATTGGCTCGACTGTGGCATCTGCCCATTTACGCATCTGCTCTTGAGGAATAGGCAAACCGGTGTAACTGCTGTTCCCACCTAAAGTATTGTAGTTGGGTTGTTCAATATCGACTGAGCTACTATAAGTATCAGCATATACTTGTTGCCATTGCTCAATATGTAATAACTCTAATGGATTTGTGGCTCGAGATTGATTTTTATGGTCAGCAACTACATAGGCAATTAAGCGTTTATTACCAGGAATATCCTCTCTCGCAATGACTACAGCTTGTGGGATTTGGGGATGGGTTTGCAGAACAGATTCGATTTCTCCCAATTCGATGGCCACGAATCTTGACTTGCTGATCAATGCGACCGAGAAATTCAATATTACCATCACGGCGATAACGGACAAGGTCTCCTGTTTTGTAAAGGCGTTGGGATGAGGAATGGGAGAAGGGGTGGGAGATAAATTTTTCCTCTGTGAGTTGAGGGCGGTGGAGGTAGCCTCTGGCTAGGCCATCACCTCCAATGTAAAGTTCTCCAGGTACACCTATGGGTACTGGTTGTAAGTATTTATCCAGGATATAGATTTGGGTGTTATTTATGGGACGACCGATAGAAGGTGACTCAGTTGTTCCCTTTGTTAGCAAAGCTTTTGTCGAATAGGTTGTATCTTCTGAAGGACCATACAGATTGTATACAAATTGAATATTTTGATGCTCATAAAGTTTTTGTACAATAGACATCTCCGAAAAATAAATAAATTGTGATAGAATCAGCAAAAATTTGATTTTTAGCAGCCAATTATGAGCAGTGTCGGCGACAGGCTCAAACCCTTTTTCTTCCATCCTTGACTCGACAGAGATTTCCGTCATTGTCACCTTTGACCTAGTTTCGAATGTTGGCGAAAGACTCTTTCGGACTTACCCTGTTGTATCATCTGAAGTTTTCAAAATGGTTGAGGCACCCCCCCCGTAGAATAGGTGGTTCCCTATTCTACAGTCAGAATTTTGTTTTCACATACAGATGAAATGACAACATCTGTATCTACCTCCTTACCTTTTTGGTCTCCACGGCCGAGCCTGGATAATTTGCCCTGTTCAACGATGACGCAGTTTTAGCTAAAGCTACATGAATAATCGGCAACCCGCGACT
>JAJEAQ010000052.1 GCA_022822685.1 Trichodesmium sp. jk18x7bins.61 | reverse complement strand
TAGCCTAGGCTTCACCCACATTCTTAACTCAGTTATCCGCCATGTGTGGGAACACATGGGCTGGACTCTAGCCATACATTCCTAGTTGCTAGGAGTTCCTGCTAGAAACGAACCGCACACATCCTCTAATTCCGGCGTCTCCTCAGCACAAGGAGGAGCAACTGCTATTAACCATTCCTTACCTTCTAGGGAACCTAAACATTGAGTACATTGCACATGACGAGTAATTTTAGTAAATTTTCGCTCCTGACCATGTAACCGCATAATATAGAATAGAATCGTGGCTGACCATTTTCTAAATTTAATTGAGCATCACTTTTGTCAAATTGTTTGCCATCTTCGGCTGCCCAAATAACTTGTCCAAAAGGTCTAAATTGTTCCGATGTAATTTCATGAGCAACCAACTTTTTCACTACTATTGATTGATTCATTTTTTTCTATTTTATAGTTAACTTTCAACTCAAAACCAGTAAGTTTTCTGCGCTCTCCATTAAGATTATTGCTAAAAGCCCCTATCGTTTTTTCCTGGTTCCAAAAGCAGCAAACCCAGAAAAGACATAGCAAATAACTTTTTATTTCAACGCCAAACAAATGTTCGGAGTCAAACCTCTATTGCGCCCGAACGCTCCGAAAACCAGCGTGTTGATAAAAACTGGGACGAAACCAATTACGGTAATATCTCAAAGCTTCTGTACCGTTTGTGATCCAACATCCTCCCAACATCATATTATGCTTACTATCAAAAAATGGGGCAGAATAATCTTGATATAGTTGATGAGTTTTATATCCAGTCATCGGGTTTAAATTATCCCTCAACCATTCCCAAACATTACCCCGCAAATCATACAATCCCGATTCACTTTTTGCTGTTTCTAATAAACCAACGGGAGAAGGAGAACCAAATTTTAAATTCAGGTTATAACTATCTGCCTCCCTTGCCCTATCATTACCATAAGTTGCTAAATTATACTCTGCTTCACTCATTAAACGAGTATTCTCTCCTTGCCAACAACAGTAAGCCATTGCCTCATAATGATTAACTTCCACAGGCCAATCTAAAGGTAATTCCATTTCATCAAACATGGCTCGATATTTATAGAACCCATTTTCATGTATCCAAAATTTAGGATGTTTGATATTATTGTCCGTTTTCCAATGCCAAGATTCTTGATGCCAATAGTCTTGATTTTCGTAGCCACCAGCCTTGACAAATGCGAGAAACTCTGAATTTGTAATCAGATACTTACTAACTACAAAAGGTGCAACTTCAACTTGGCGATCGCCATATTCAATATCCCAACCATAAGTAGGAGAATCTGCTGGTTTACCCATTTTGACTACCCCACCAGCAACTTCTATCATTTCGTTCTCAAGCATTTGAGCAGATTCAGGGGCATATTTCCAGCCTTCGGGGCGTTTCACCCTCTCAACAGGCAGTTGTCGAATTAACATCGAAGAAGTTTCAATATGAATGCGCTGATGCTCGATGCCCATCATCAATGCCCATAAAGGATAATTTTGACGGATGGGGACAATTATAGGCGTTTTCTGAATCAGGTCTAAAATGATTTGATAGGCTTTTTCTCGATACTGCCAAACTTCTGGGAGTTGAGGCCTGGTGATGTGAGCGATCGCCTGATTAAGTTCCTCTGGCATTTCTGGGTCAACTCCAATTTCAAACAAGATTTCGTAGCCAGGATTGAGGTGTTGTGATAATAATCCTACA
The DNA here is from genome assembly GCA_022822685.1 of Trichodesmium sp. jk18x7bins.61. Lineage (GTDB taxonomy): Bacteria > Cyanobacteriota > Cyanobacteriia > Cyanobacteriales > Microcoleaceae > JAJEAQ01. Next base: position 5,656 of record JAJEAQ010000052.1, on the reverse strand, counting down.
TTAATTAACTTATTAATATAGAAAACTGCCGAATGTCCCAGATAAAAAATTAGAGGATTTCTCAAGGGATCAGGATTAAGATAGAATGTTTCTTCACCTACTAAACTGTTCATCAGAATATCTTCAAGTTGCCAAGCATTCTCAAAGTAGTCAAGGATATCTTGGCGTAGTCCACTATTAGTATCGCAACTATCAAGTTGTGGTGGATGAGCAGATTTAAGATTGTTCATAGTGCTAGTAAATTGAATTGCATTAACAATTATAAATTTTCAATTGAAAATTTATAATTGTTAATTGTGTACCCGAAAAATAATACTAGCGCCCATCCCCGATGCTCACGAGACGGGAGAGCGCTTATCTTCCCGCCAGGCAAGTTAAAAATCAGCTTGACAAAGAATTAATCCAAACCACTGTTGAGAATCTGTCCAGATTTTCTTTGTTCTCAAGCCTTTTTCCTCAAGCTTTGTTTGAATAACTGCTAAATCAAACTTACGAGAAATTCCAGTCTGAATACTTTCCCCAGCATCAAAGGAAACTTTTAAATCTAGAGTATCCAGAGATACTGTTACATTTCCTTGGCAATAGAGATACATCTCAATTTGAGTTCTCGCTTGATTATAAATAGCTTGATGAGTAAATAAATTTAGGTCAAAATTACCTTTAAAACGCCAATTCAAGTGGGATAATATATTCAAATTAAAAGCAGCTGTAACACCTTTACTATCGTTATAGGCTGGTTCTAAAATTTCCTTGGGTTTTTGTAAATCAATGCCTAGTAAAAAATAATTTCTTGGAACTAAAGCCTTGGCAACTTGGTTCAAGAAACAGTCAAATTCTGATGGAGTAAAATTTCCAGCAGAACTTCCCAGAAAACATATTGTCCTGGAAGGCGCAGGAGTTGACTCTAGTTGCACTAATGTTTCTTCATAAGTGCCAATTATACCCTCAATAGAAAAACCAGGATATTTTTCTTGGAGTTGTAGCACGCTAGTTTCGAGAATTCCCCCACTCACATCAGTAGGTAAATATTTAAACGAGCCATCTATCTTTTGATAAGCATCCAACAACAGTTGAGTTTTGCTAGAACTGCCACTGCCTAATTCTACAAGTTCGCAACTGCCAGTTATTTGAGTAATTTCGTCTGCGTATTGCTTAAGAATTGATGTCTCTGTACGAGTTAGGTAATATTCGGGTAATTCACAGATTTGTTCAAACAGTTCTGAGCCACGATCATCATAAAAATATTTGGGGGGCAAGCTCTTGAGAGTATTAGTTAATCCTCTAACGACATCTTGTCCATGGTTTTTCACTACTTGATCGCTGTTATTAAGAATTGTCAGAAGTTGTTGAGGCATTATTTAATTACTGAATCGTAAGTGGACAGTTCATAGTCTTTGAGTGAAGAAATTATGGACAAAAAATCTGTCATCATAAAATTCTTCTGGCCAAAAATTTATCATAAATTTTGCTTTGAGTAAACAATACAGATTTTGTAGCGTGCTTCACTTGAATGGACTACCTCACTTCTGTTTTCAGCATTCAGCATAAGTGCCTTTAAACCTAAATTCCTCTACTTTAATAGCAATTTCCCAAAATATATTACAACATAGTGAGTAGTAGGGTGGGCTGGGTATTGAATTATCACTGATTCACGATAAATTTGGCGTTTTTCTCACCTTACATACAGCTATTTCTCAGTCTTAGCGCATCAAACTTTGTAGCAATATTTGTTAAAATTACATCACTTTTTAGTATTTCCACCCTGTTGCACTAGATTCATCATCCATTTGAAATAAAATTTGTACAACTTATTTTTGTATAGCTCCTGAATGGCGCGATCGCATGAACATAGTTTGATCGTTGTTATTGCTCTGTTCAGAAATTATCAAGCCAGTTATTATTTGCTTCTAATAATGGTGGTACAGTTTATTGAGTATAATCAATTTCTAGAAGTAAGAAGGAAAATCAAGTTAGGGATTTTTATCCTAACTTCATAACAACTACTTTGAGAAGAGATATTGACATACTCCTGACTGTGTGCTTAAGGGAGCACCGCGGGACTCTTCTTTGAGCCTGTCGGCTCCCTGTTCAGGTCGCCACGAAACAGGGAGGCTCCAGGCTCAACCGAAATATGATCGATGGCGGTTTAGACTCCAAGTGATGTCCTCCCCCTGTATATATACTGGCATTCGCAAAATACTTCCTGCTTGTCAAGGAGGTGTGTGCATTTTGTTTGTAGAGGTGTCCGAGAACATAACCCAGGCTCTCATCCCGAAACTCCCCTACTGGGAGAGCGCGAGACCGAGCCCCAGACAAGTTAAAAATGGTCCAATATCACCTTTTCTGATATGATTGAGTATTGAGAGTATTTAACTTGCCTGGCGGTAAGCCCCGCATTCTCCTGAAAGGGAAAGTTGGGATGAAAGCCAATTGTCTATCATCTACAATTGAGTGACCATTAATTTTATGGGCTATGTCAGATAATTCTGGTTTGCTGGCGACTAACAATTCTACCACTATCAATGCCATTAGCTACTATATTTACGAAACTATCCTTTCCATTCAACAGCAACACCCAGAATGGATCAAACCAAAGTACAGGAACATCCCTTGGCATCATCCCAAATATCAATCTGCTTTGATTGAAAAATTGACAAAAGGGTTTTCTAATACCAAGGGAGGCAAAGAAGCTTTAAATCTTAAAGTCAAACATTATCTGCAAATTATTTTAACTACAGAGTTTATTAATTGTTCCCAATACAAGGCTTTAATCGCTGCCATAAGCCGACGTATTGAGCCAGAAATAACTATTGTTTCATCAGACAAAAATATTAATTCTGAGATTTCTGGCTCATCTACAAATGGAACTAAAATAGGAGAACGAAGTATTGCCATTTTGCTTTTAGATGTAGAAAATTTACAACTGGATACGGCAACCGAAAAAATTCTTGTAGATATCTGCAATTATCCGATTCAAATTAAAGTGGCTTTTGCTAACTGGCGCAGTATGGGGAGAAAAGATGAAGAGTTCCATAAGCGCGGTTATCAATTAATTCATGTTCCTCCTGGAAAGGATAGTGCTGACTTGAAAATGGCAACTGTAGGTGCTTCTATTTTTGTCAATTATCCTAAAGCAAAAGAAGTTTTAGTTTGCTCCTCTGACCGAGGCTTAACTCATCTTGGTACTACTCTACAATCCCATGGATTAACTGTCTATCAGGTGCGCAAGTATAAAAACAAAATTACTGTTTTGAATAGTCAAACTGGCGCCTCACAAATATATGCTCTATCAGTGCCAGACATTCCTACTATTGACAAATTTATTATTCAGTTGCAGGAGTTACTACGAGCAGAAACAGAAAAAATAGGACAACAATGGATTAAATATTCTCGGATTTCTGCTTTGTATAGAGAAACATACAAAATGCATCTTAAAGATGTGGTTGCGACCTACTTTCCAGAGCCAAAATCAAGAGAAATATTTGTTAATTATCCAGCTTATTTTGCGATTCATAAACCATCGGCTAGATCTCAAATTTATGTCAGTATTTTTAATTTGTTTAAATCAGAACCCCCAAAATTAACCCCTCCTAAAAATGACATTGCACCACATACCAATCTGACAAATATTCCAGAGATTACTTCCCTGGAGGTTATGGAAAAAGTATTAATGAAAATTGTAATTGATTTAACTGCTGAATCTCCTGGAAGTTATATTCCTATTTCTCATATAAGTAATGAGTTTAATCGATTATATGGTCAACCAATTACCAAAGCTATTAAACGCTTTCAACCAGGTAAAAACTTTTTGAATTTTTTGGAGTTGTCTAGTTCGCTCAAGTTGTATAAATCTGAAAATGGTTGTTGGTTTGTGGGTTTAATATCTGATGGGTGAAATGAGCTGAAATCCTTATTTAACAAAGCTTTCATAAATCTCGGCTCTATATACTTAGAACTCCTAAAACCTTTGTATTTTAAGGTACTCATACCAATTTAATCAATCACTGCAATGGTAAAGCTACTCTGGGAGATACTTGTAGCCATTCATTCATCGCATTCTTTTTGAGAATTGCTATCAGCCTCGACTAAAATTTTCATCCAGGCCGAAAAGCAAAAGCACAAATATTATGATACAACAGGAAATGTGAATAAATGTAAAGAAAAAATTAATGCAGGATAAAGTTGTAGTAGTAGTCGGTGCTACTGGTGGTATAGGTTCAGCAGTGGCACAAAAATTAGCAAATTCTGGGGCTAGCTTAGTTTTAGCGGCCAGAGATAGTAATAGATTAGATAGTTTAGCAAGCCAATTATCAACCGACTCCTCAGAGGAGCACAAGGCGATCGCTATACCAACAAATATAATCAACCCACAGGAAGTAGAAAGCCTGATGGAAAAAGCTTCCAGCCATTTGGGAAAGATAGATGTGTTGGTCAATGCAGCAGGCTCAGGCATCCTGAAGCAATGGAACAAAATCGAGCCTAGTGACTTGGATGCGATGCTTGACCTAAATTTGAAAGGCAGTTTCTACACTTCTCAAGCTGCTGCCAATGTGATGAAAGGACAAAAATCAGGCCATATATGTAACGTTATTGGTATTCTTGGCAAACATTCCATGGCAATGGGCAGTGTATATTGTGCTGCTAAATTTGGTGTGGCAGGTTTCAGCAAATGTATGGCAGATGAGTTACGACGCTATGGGATTAAAATGACCCTTTTTTATTTCGGAGGAGTAAATACATCTTTCTGGGATAATGTTAGTTTGAAAGTAGATAGAGGGAAAATGCTGAGTCTGGAAACTGCTGCTGATGCAATTATGTTTGCTATGAATGCATATCCCCAAGCAATACTAATGGAAATTAATATTCAGCCAGAAAGTCACTTATTTTTCTAGGAGTTGATTTTTCACGTCTCGATTGAATAATGAAATTTGATTATGGAATTTGATCGCATTCACTTCTACGTTGAAAATGCTATGGAGTCACGAGACTGGTTTATTGAGAAATTAGGCTTTAAAGCGATCGCCTCCCAAACCAGTCAACACACCCATAGAGAAATTATTAACAGAGATAAAGTCTATTTTGCCTTATCCTCTTCTATAAGATTAGCAAATCCTGTTGCTGATTTTCTCAGTTTACACCCCCCAGGAGTAGCTGATGTAGCTTTTCGGGTTGGAGATATTAAGTCTGTTGTGATGAGACTGAAATTTTGCAACCTATTCAGGAAAATTCACAAGGGTTGAAGTGGGCAAAAATTTCTGGATGGGGAGATTTAACTCATACTTTAATCGAAAAAAATGATGATACACAAATTTTAACTCGCCCAGCCCAAAAACAAGCCCCTCCCAATCAAATCGCCTCAGAATCACAGCCCCAGATACACATCAAGTACTTAACAGTCAACATAAAACCCACCCCAAACAACCAAACAACCAACACACAAACACAAACACAAACTCCAACCCCATAAACACCCTTCATGTAGAGAAGTCCCGAAAAAAGTAACTATTTTTAGGAGTTAGGAGTTAGGAGGCGCGGAAGCGCGGGAAAGAGCAGGAGCCGCTCTCAATAGCCGAACTACTGGTAGAGCAGAAGGGGAGAGAATTAGCCCCAAATCCCTACTCCCTACTCCCAATTCCCATACTAACTAGCTCAAAAT
>JAJEAQ010000255.1 GCA_022822685.1 Trichodesmium sp. jk18x7bins.61 | reverse complement strand
ACTATGAACACATGAGCAGAGTGAGAACTCAGACTAACCAGGAGCCGGATGAGGCGAAAGTCTCACGTCCGGTTCTGAAGGAGAGGCGCCCCGAATAATATCGGGCGTCGACTCTAACAAAATACTGACTTGGACAATTAAGAGCATCTGGAAAGTCTAAAGGTTTTTTGAGATAAGTTTTATCAAAATTAAGATCACTAATCCTAAAGCTAATATTCTGGCAGTATTAGCAATAATTGAGTTCTCCAGATGATGACGAAATTCAATAGCTATGCCAAAATGAATACAAGGATATAAGCAGTATCTTGCTTCTTTATATTAATAATTGCTGCAATAACTGCTCCAACTATTAACATAATTACCGTCCAAACTATCCCATATTGTTTTGTAGTATTCCATCCCAAATTATATATTACAATGCCTACATTGACAATTGTTGCTATACTAATCCAAGCCAAATATATACTGATGGGATGATGAATTAACCATTTATTTCTTCTGGAGACTCTTTCATAACTAATTTCTAAATTTAGATCTAGGCAAACCAAGCAGCCTAAAATGCCTAACATTGCCAATAATTAAACAGTAAATAACTGATATTGAAATACAAATACCCAAATAATTTGTGCCAAGCTAGCACCCACTAAAAAATATTCACATCTGCGTAAAATATCATTCTCTCTTTGTGCTGGCAATACTTGATAGATTCCGAAACTAATTAAACCTAAATAAATTAATCCCCAAATTGCCAAAGCATAACTAGCAGGAATAATTAAAACATCCTGAATGATAGTGTTAGCAATTTTACCAGTTGTTTTGCCACTATGGGGAGCGATATTAACATATACATTTAGAAAAATACTGCTATAATTCCTATTAAGTTAGCCCATTGTTGGATTATATCTGAGTTGGATTTGTTTGTATTAATTTGTATATTAGCAACAGGAAATGCAGGAATTAAGTATTTGAATTAATATTATGTAAAACACTTACAATATAAGTTAGTAGTTGTGCTGACTTGGCTTTAATTAAATCTATAGGGCTAAAGTGCAACTACAAAAAATATGCTGATCATTCAAAAGGAAATAGTATATTTGCAGAATTAATCTCTAATTACTTCTAGAGCACAAGCTTCTGCTAGTTGTTGTGCTAAACTTTTATACTTACGAAGTGGTGTACTAGTATTGAGGTCTAACATAAAACTATCTACAACACGCTGAATTAACTTTGAGCGCCAGATAGCTTCTATTTCATAATCAGAACTGAGGTTCCCTTCAAATAATGCTGCTCTCAACTTATCTAATATTTGAAATTGTCCTACTAAAATTTCTGCTTTAGTCAGTACTCAACGCCTAAGGGCATCTAAGGTTAAAGCAGTCTATAGCTCGAATGGAGAAGAATGGCTACTTGAGTGCTCAACGCCTAAGGGCATCTAAGGTTAAAGCAGATTTGCTGGACTATGTAATATTTCTTGCTGTTTCTGTGCTCAACGCCTAAGGGCATCTAAGGTTAAAGCAGTGAAAATACATTGTTTAGAGAATCAATTTATAAGAGTGCTCAACGCCTAAGGGCATCTAAGGTTAAAGCAGTTTTCTCCTAAGTTCTTGTGATTGATTATGTTGTTAAGTGCTCAACGCCTAAGGGCATCTAAGGTTAAAGCAGGAGTGGAATAAAAACGAATTCTGGTATAGATAGAGAGATGTGCTCAACGCCTAAGGGCATCTAAGGTTAAAGCAGGCCTCTATTGACGTTTCAAAGGGGTCAACTTCTCAAGAGTGCTCAACGCCTAAGGGCATCTAAGGTTAAAGCAGCAAAAGATAGGGGGTCCCATCTTCGTCCCAAGGAAGTGCTCAACGCCTAAGGGCATCTAAGGTTAAAGCAGATTGATAGAGGAAAACGGAATAAATCAAGGCTAATGTGTGCTCAACGCCTAAGGGCATCTAAGGTTAAAGCAGAAAGTATGGACACAAGTTCCATAGCGCAGCTTGCTGTGCTCAACGCCTAAGGGCATCTAAGGTTAAAGCAGATGACTCGATCTAAAGCTGAACGCAAAAAACAAAAGTGCTCAACGCCTAAGGGCATCTAAGGTTAAAGCAGAGCTTTAAGTGGGCGGAGTTGTTTATCCCCTGTTTGTGCTCAACGCCTAAGGGCATCTAAGGTTAAAGCAGAGCGGTGGCTGAAACCCAGGCCAGCAAACTGCCTATAATCAATTTTACAAGCACCTCCAAGCAAAAAGCAACCCTTAGCCAAAAATCCCTAAAAACCATCAACATCACAATCCCTCAAAAGCTTGTCATACTTACATTTGAGAAAAAAACAAGCACCTCCAGATCCGGAAAAATCCTCCCAAACCAAACAGAATCAACATTTCAGACTCCAAGGCTCCCAAATCTAACGCCACAAGCAGAGATACTTGCAAAAAAAGCTTCAAATAATTCGATGGCCCTCCGGTACTAAAGCTCAACCCCCTTGGCAATTATCATCCACAATCATGTATATTTTTGTTGGGCGTAGTCTAGCTTGACCAAACTACTAACAATTATGGGAATATCATCAGTTGAAGTAGGTTGGGTTCAGAAACGTTGAGCCTGTCGCCGACATGAACGTGAAGCGTCTCTGAAAGAAAAAACCCAACTTGGTTCGTTTATTAGTTTTTGTTGGGTTGCCCAGGCGCTTAACTACACACTTACTAACTCGGTTAACTTTTCCAGAGTATCAATTTGTTGGGTTGCTCTGGCGCTTAACCCTGCCTACACAGTAGCTAATTGTCATTTCTGATCAATCTCTAGTTTTTTTTCGTCCCCCCTCCTCTCCTTTTCAAAGGTAATCCCCCCTAGCCCCCCCTTGTCAAGGGGGGAAGGGGATAAAACATTGCTTGTCGTCAGCCAAGTTTATTATAATTAATTATCCGATTCATGTCGGCGACTGGCTCAACATGATATTAGCCCTATAGCCTGAATTAAGGAACTAAAGTCCAACTACAAACTCAGATTGTTGAGCAGTAATATCAGAGAACATAATATTAAATCCCTATTAACAAAAGATGAAATTTTTAATTAGTTTTTGTAACGTTGGATATTTATCTAAGCAACATTGTTTAGGTGTATATGATTGGGAACAGCATCACTTAGATTATGTATCACTACCACTAGAAAAATTGCAAATTGACTATAAAAAAGTGGGAGGATCTACAGGATTAATTCGTACTGAAACTAATTATTTTTTAGTATTACAATCAAAATATCCTTATGTTTTATGTCTTGACCATCAATTAAACGTCATTGATTGCCAAGGGTTGAAATTAGTAAATGACCCTCATTCGTTGGCATTTCACGAAGGTTATTTGTATATCGTATCTACTGGTAATAATTCAATAGTGAGATTGCCTTATGAAAATAAATTTGGTGAGGAAGAATTACATTTACAGCTAGACGAAACAGAATCGGATCAAATTCACTTGAATAGTTTAAACTTCTTTGAAAATCAACTAATTATCAGTTGCTTTGGAATCAACAAAGGTGAAAATTTTATTAGAAATGGATACATTAAAAATGTTTATTCCAATCAGATTTTACTAGAAGGGATTAGAGAACCCCATAGTTTAGTAAAGTATAATAATGCTTTATATGTTTTAGAATCAATTACCGGCTGTGTATATAAAATAATCCCCGGTGACACTTGCGAATTATTTAAAGAATTTTCAGGTTATGCTAGAGGTTTAGCTTTCCAAGGTCATGAAATTTTTGCCGTCAGAAATGCACATCGGAAATTGTCACGACAATTAGGAGAAAAAAAACACACACCACTGATAGATACAAGTGCCACAGTTTGTGAGTGGCAACACTCATGGATTTGTCGCAGTAAATTTGCAGAAAATACTTATCAAAAGAAAAAATTTACAGCTTTTGCCTTTGAAGTTTACGATATAGTACCGCTAATCTCTGAACCTAACCCCATAAATTTAGTCCAAGATGGAATAATTCACCGCATTTTATGTTATGAAGAATTTTGTGCAGAATGACAACATCAGTTAAAAGGATTACAGGAGACAAAGTCAAATAGTAATTAATATATATTGCCCGATAATTTCCGGATTTTTCCAAATGGTAGAAGCTATTAAAAATAGAGCTTAATCATTAATAAAGCTGAATCACAATATAGATAGTATTTGAGCATGGGGGTTTGATGTCTCTAACGACAGAGAAGCCACGGGTGAGCGTAATTATTCCAGTATATAACTGTCCGGAATATATTGGACAAGCGGTGGAAAGTGTTTTAAATCAAACATATTTTAACTACGAAGTCATAATAATAGATGATGGCTCGCAAGAGGAAACGCGCTTAGAGTTGCAACCTTACCGCGAGCAGATTCATTATGTATACCAAGAAAATCAAGGGGTAGCAGCAGCTCGTAATCGCGGCTTAGAGATGGCACAAGGAGAATTTGTGGCATTTTTAGACCATGATGATTTTTTCTTACCAAATAAATTGGCACTACAGGTAGATTGTTTTGACGCTCAACCACAAGTGGGAATGATTCACACAGGTTGGTGTCGAGTTAATCAACAGGGGGAACTTATTCAAAATGTCGAACCTTGGCATCGTCTGCCTGTCTTGGATTTAGAGACTTGGGTGCAGTGGATGCCAATATTGTTTAGTGCCATGATGTTTCGTCGGCGGTGGTTGGAAGCAATAGGAGGATTGGATACAGCATTTAAGCAAGCATCAGATTTAGATTTGGTGCAACGTTTAGCGCTGATGGGTTGCCAAACAGCTTGGGTGCCGGAGGTGACAGTTTGTTATCGGGAACATAATCGCAATGATTCGTTAAATACTCCTCTACAAGCTTTAGAGTCATGGCAGGTGAGAGATAAGTTTTTTGCACGTTCGGATTTACCATTGGGGGTGCGGTATTTGGAAAAGGAATGTCGCTATCGCACTCTAGTTTGGGTGGCTTGGCGGTTGTATTGCACCGGATACCTTGAGTCTATGGTTGAATATTTAGAGAAGTCTTTGAGTTATTCTCCCTATTCGTTGACAAAAACGGTATCGGATTGGGTGAAAAATTTTGTTAAATATAGTGCCGAGTTTGATTATCAGTTAGATGCTTTAAGTCTGAGTCAATCAAAACCGTGGCAAAAAATGATTAGTGATTTTAGGAGATTTTAGAGATTATGAGTCTGGAGGAGATGAAACAGGAGTTAGAGCAGTCTCATGCTCAGTTATATCAGCTTTTAATTGAGTTAGAGCAGTCTCATACTCAGTTAGAACAAATGCAAAAGGAACTTAAGGAATCAGAGTTGCTCAGGGAACAGATGCAAATGGAAATTCAGCAAGTGAAATCCCAGTTGGAGCATACTCAAGGAGAGTTGGGGCAAACTAAGTCAGCTTTTGAGAAAGTGCAGGGTGAGTTGGATAGGTATAGATATCGGGAGGCGATCGCCGCTCAGACGTTTTCTGAACAAGAAAGGGAGTATAAGCAGTTCGTTTGGGATGCTTGGTATGCTTATCGGAATGGAGATATTAATCAGATGGTTGATTGTTTGCAAAAGTCTCTCAAATCTACCTCTTTATCACGCACAAAAACTGTTTCTAATTGGGTGAAAAGTTGGAGTGGGTTTTCTCAGGAGAGGGGAGAAACATTTGAAGTTCGCCCTTTGAATACTTATCAGGAATGGAAACAGTTATTACGACGGATGACTGTAGTTAAAGCTAGGGATACTCAGGGATTAATTTCAAGTTCAATTATATAATACCAAATTCAAAAAAGGTAGTTACAATCTTAATCTGTATATCCATAGCAGCAGAGTAATGCATTGTAGCAATATTTTATGAAATTGGTATAAGACTGATTGATTGAATAAGGCAGAAAAGAGAGGAGAAAAATTAGCGGGAGATTAAGACTTCTATCATGTTCGGTTAAACAGCCACAATCAACTTTTATCCCCCCCAACCCCTTTTTCCAATGGGGATCGAAGCACAACATTTTTATTACGGGTAATTCAGCGGACATTATATGATTTGTTTTACTCTTCTCTTTCAAAGAGGAATCCCCTTTACTACTTAGAAAGTGGGGAGGGGAAAACAGGAGTTTTAGGGATGAAGTTTGTGATAACTAATTATCCGAAGGCTACATTGTATCATCTCTGCTTAATTGCGCATAAAAAACTTTGTTCGTAGTTGCGATGCAAGCTTCATGACGAATATAGGTTAGTTAAGACAACTAGAAAGCTTTATTTATAACTATTCAACTGGATATTATGTTACTGCTAATTGAAGACTACCAAATTTAACATTTTGCTAGTCTTCAATTAAATCTTCCCAGCATCCTTTTTTTCCAAAAATCATTACGTAGAGCTTGATCGGATTTTAA
>JAJEAQ010000461.1 GCA_022822685.1 Trichodesmium sp. jk18x7bins.61 | reverse complement strand
ATTCCGAGTATGGTTTCTTTCGGTGTGGCCTGGTAGGGATTCACGCCTTCCTTAGCGGGAGGGACTTGGCTTTTTATGGCTTCATCCACATTCTTTCCTCAGTTATCCGCCATGTGGGGAACACATGGGCTGGACTCTAGTCATACACCTCCTGTCGGACTCTTTTTATGAGCCTGTTGAGGTTCCTACTTAGAAACGAATCGCACGAACATAGCCTGTATTCCAACCATGTGTAACGGTACAATTACACTACCTTTATAATTTAAACCCCGCCCTGAAGGGCGAGGTCTTATAATGGTTTGATCGTTACCAGGAGTGCTGATTAGTGATGCACCTTGAGGAAGAGATAACATTTTCCACAACAACGTTGCGACTCTACCCATAGCAACTAATACTGCACAGAGCATTCCTGATATATTAGCAATTAATCCAATCCATAAACATTGAATCACCTCTGCTTTCGGAGGCCGCATTTTAGGTTCTTCTAGCCTTTTAGATAACTGCACATAACGAAAACACCAGTAAATAGTAAAAACCAGTGCTAATAGACAAGCAAAAGCTAAAATTTCTCCCACATATATTGTTTTTTCCATACCGTCAGCAGGATTATGGCTAAAAAATAGAGCAAATATCAAAATTAGCACCGGAATAAAAGCAAATAATATTTGCACCCAAAAACCAATCCAACCCCAACGACGAAAAGCAACAGCAATCTCCTGAACGCTAGGTAGAAAAGAATCCTGTGTTAAAAAATCAAACATAATTGCTTGTCCTACGTAACTGATTTAATAACGAAGAAGTCTACTGTGCTACTCTCAAAAATTATGATTATAATAATCTATTTATAGTCCACATTAGTATAGAGAGGGGCTACGTGATGCGTGGCTAGAAATACCTATCGAAACCATCCACGGAAATCTTCAAGGTCTTAAACCCAGCCAACTTAAACAAATGCAACGGTTGTACCATCAGCGACTACCAAGCGATCGCCTAACTACGCCCGAATTTGCTCAGAAAGTCGCTGCAATTAGTACAGAAGTTGGCCAGCCAGTTTGTGTTTATCTGAATCGCAGAGGACAAATTATCCGAGTCGGAATTGGTACACCTCGTCAAACCCAAATTCCCCCCCTAGAGCTACCTCGTTATGGTGCTAGTCGCCTCAGTGGTATTCGTTGTATCGCTACTCACCTCAAACCAGAAGCGCCTTCGGAAGCAGCCTTGACAGCAATGGTAATTCAAAGACTTGACGCTCTTGTGATGCTGACTCTCACAGGGGAAGGATTTAAACGTTGGGGGGGTGGAGCTACAGGTTACATTAAACAAACCTATCTAGCTCACCTATTACCCAATCAAGCACCAGAATCTACAAATGGTGATATCCAAGAGCTAAAGTGTTGGAGTGTCTCGCCTCCTATGAGTCTATATCTGGTCAGTAAACAAGACTTCCTAGAGTTGATCGATGGACTAGAAGCAGAATTTAAACGACAATTTGTTAGTCAAGCAGTTGATTCTGACCAAGATCAAGTACTTTTGGTTGGGATCAAAATAGACAAAATGACAAATCAGCAATTTGAAGATGGATTAGTAGAGCTAGCTCGACTCGTGAATACTGCGGGAGGTCAAGTATTAACAACCATGCAACAGAAGCGATCACAACCCCATCCTCAAACTGTTGTGGGAGAAGGTAAAGTTCAAGAAATTGCTCTGACTGCCCAAACGGTAGGAGCCAACTTAGTCGTATTTGACCGTGATCTTTCCCCTGCCCAAGTGCGCAACCTAGAAACTAAAATCGGTGTGAGAGTCATAGATCGTACCGAACTTATTCTTGATATATTTGCCCAACGTGCCCAATCTAGTGCAGGCAAACTGCAAGTCGAACTAGCTCAACTTGAATATACTATTCCCCGTCTGACAGGTAGAGGTGAGGCCATGTCTCGTCTTGGTGGTGGTATTGGCACTAGAGGGCCTGGTGAAACCAAGTTAGAAACAGAGCGTCGGGCAATCAAAGCACGAATATCTCGCCTGCAGAAAGAGGTTAATCAGTTACAAGCACATCGTTCCCGTCTCCGCCAACATCGTCAACGTCAAGAAGTCCCAACAGTAGCATTTGTTGGATACACTAATGCTGGTAAATCTACATTATTAAATACACTGACTAATTCAGAAGTTTATGCTGCAGACCAATTGTTTGCTACTTTAGACCCCACTACTCGTCGTCTGATTGTTCCTGATGCAGTTACCGGTAAACCAACAACTATTGTAATTACTGACACAGTAGGTTTTATTCACGAACTCCCACCCACTCTGATTGATGCTTTTCGGGCAACTCTGGAAGAGGTTACAGATGCAGATGCTTTACTTCATCTTGTAGATTTGTCTCATCCCGCCTGGCAAAGTCAAATCCGTTCTGTGATGAATATTTTGGCCGAAATGCCTGAAACTCCAGGACCAGCTTTAGTTGCTTTTAACAAGATCGACCAAGTAGATGGAGATACTCTGAAATTTACTCAGGAAGAATATCCCATGGCTGTATTTATTTCTGCTGCTAAAGCCCTTGGTTTAGAAACTTTGCGTCAACGACTGGCACAACTGATTAATTATGTTAACGTGAGCTCGACGGAGTAGACAAAGCCAGAAAAAAAGCTGAGACTAGGTATGAAGTATTTCAGTCTCAGGCAGCCATGACTCAAATTGTATCACGCTTGGACATCACACCCATCTTCTGTGAAATAGACGACTTTGGCCATGGATTCGAGTGCCAATGGTAGCAAGAGCCAGTACTGCCTTCAATTCCAGGAGAACGCCGCTGTCGTTCTCGTATGAGCCTTTCAGCAAATGTAGACCATAGTCATCGCCTTTCACGGCTCTGGGTTTCGTACTTTCAAAGAGTTTTACACCCTTTGCTTACTCCCATTGGCGTCAAGCCTTCCCCTGCCTGGTCAGCAGCTATACTCGCCCATGTGGAATTGATGCCTTGGTGCTTAATGTCATTGTGCTGTTTTCTACACACCCGCAAAGGAAATGCCGGTGACTTTTCCTTCATCGACTCAACTCCCTTCAAGGTCTGTAATCCCTGCCGTGCCCATTCCCACAAGGTGTTCAAAGGGCTAGTCCATTGGGGAAAAAACTCTGTGAGTTGGCACTTGGGCTTCAAGTTGCATTTGATTATTAACGATCAAGGAGAGTTACTAGCCTTTAAACTCACTCCGGCCAATATCTACGACCGTCAACCTGTGTCGGAAATGGCCCAAGACTGGTGCGGGAAGCTATTTGGCGTTTGCTCCGCATTCCGAAGGAGAATTGTGGATATATTTCCCAAAAACTGTTCGAGCAGCTATATGAACAAGGACTCAAGCTGATTACCAAGTCTAAGGGGAAGATGAAAAACCGCCTGATGAAGATGGTAGACAAGATCCTGCTGCGGAAACGGGCATTAATTGAATCAGTTAACGACCAACTGAAAAACATCTGCCAGCTCGAACATTCTCGTCACCGCAGTGTGTTTAACTTCCTGGTCAACCTACTGGCCGGCTTGGTGGCCTACACATACACTCCCAAAAAACCGGTATTGGATCTAGAATTCAAAGGCTTACCTGCTCTACCTCCTGCTATTTTCTAGCTTCGTCGAACTCACGTTATGTTATCGCTTCCTGAGAGTCATATATTGTGGGGTTTTAACACCTCACATCTGGACTTCTGTTGATGGAACATTACCTAAATATAAAATCTAAAAATTATGCTCAAAGGGTTAAGTTTATATTAAAATAAGTTAATAAATGTTGCATATAAAAAATCTTTTATGACTACTAACGTAGAAATCTATACTTGGTCAACTTGTCCTTTCTGTATCCGTGCTAAGGCATTATTAGCTCAAAAGAGTGTCAATTATCAGGAATACACTATAGATGGTAATGAAGTAGAACGGGAAGCAATGGCCCATAGAGCCAATGGACGTCGCTCTTTGCCTCAAATATTTATCAACGATCAACATATTGGTGGTTGTGACGATCTGTATGAACTCGAAGCCGAAGGGAAACTAGATCAACTTTTAGAGGGAGCAAAGGGGCAAATCTTTTGAATTAGGTGCTGGCATTTTTTGTTTATAGGATTCCCAGAAAGAAATTATCCATATTCTGGCGTGGCTATCCTACCTACGCCCGGAACATGTGAGATTTGGATACACCCCCTCACAAGGTAACAAAGAAAGCAAAATATAGACAGATACAAGGTTTTTGCCCGGGCAAACGCATCTTATTTTCAGAACTTATATCATGTCTTATTAAACAATCATAATAAATCTTGCTTCTAAGAACCAGCAGGGACGTTGCATGGAACGTCCATATATTATGGTTAATTAATGCGACTTATAGCAACCGCCAAGACGGTTAGGACGCTAATCCCAAGACATACTCAATGGCATCTCGTCAGCAATAAAAATTTTCTAGATAGAACTCCGTTCCGCGTCAGCGGAACGTAACTAGAGGGTGGGGTCATGATTAGGCGATTCCTTCTCGGCGAGCTTTGCTACGCACATGAAACGCGAATCCCTATCTATAAAATACTACTTCTCTTCTATTAACTAACTGCTCTGGCAACTGCTATAATTGCTTATAACCCACATAAGGCAGTACTAATTTGTCAGAGCAGAAGGCACTTATTAGATCGGTTTGACGTTGATTGAAAAAATATGAATTGGTGGTTATTGGAGACCGAAAATTTCAGGGTGTTGAATTATCACACTGGCTGAAAAATCGAAAATCATCTCAAAAAATTTACTTGATTTTTCGACAAAGATTGAATACTTAGTATAGAAAACCTGGAAAAAATTATCACTCACTGAGTTCTTTACAGATACCTCCGGGAACAAAAATATTTTTGAGTAACATCAATATACTAAACAGAAAGGGTTCTGCAAATTTAATTTAGCTGCTTACTGTCAAAGAAAATATAAAACTCAGACAGAGAAAGAGCCATGGTATTTGTTGACTAATATTGATAATTTGGATGATGTTCTCAAAATTTATCGCTCTCGAATGGGAATTGAAGCGATGTTTAAAGATTGCAAAACAGGTGGATATAATTGAGAGGGCAGTCGAGCTAATACCCAACGCCTGACCAATTTAATTTTAATTATTGCCATTGCTGTCGGGTCAGGTTGAGGCTGTCGCCGACATGAATATGACACGTTCTGTGCAGAAGAATTAGGTTTTCAGCGTCGTCACTTCCACCGTCTTTCACAGGTTCTATATGGTGGGTCTCGATTTCTTCAGAATTGAATCGGCTGTCTCCACAAATAGGGCATTTCCATTTCTGTTCTTTGGCTACTTGTTGAGCCTGTCGCCGACATGAAACGTATTTTGAACCTTTTGCCCAGTAGTTTTTCCCTTGTTGCCTCCCCCACGGAGCTTTCATGTAGCGAAGCTAAAAGCGTTTTAGCTTCGCTACATGAATGAGGATTACTCCTCTCCCCTCCCCTTTGAACCGTGGGTGACAGTTTCCCATCACAGGGCTCAAGCCTTACAAACAGCTAAACAATTCTGGGATTTTGAACAGTTTTTGCAGTAAAAGTAGCTGCTTAAACCGACCAAGTTGTTTAGCACGAAAAATCCTTGGCCTTAGATTCTTAACAATCTTCCTTACCTGTTCCCAATTAATCTGTTACCAGTCGGTTAATTGTCCGTGAACGACCTTTGTCGTATTTGACATCTAACTTATATCCTCGTTTAGTTGATTCGTTATGTTCTTTTTCGTATAAGTTCCAAGAGAATTCGGCTTTTCCTTTTTAGGAAATACATGTTTTAGCTAAAGCTACAGGCTCTACATGGGGGGGCCGATTGGGAACCTTGTTCCATTCCATTGCAGAATGGTTTTGGCTTTTTCTCTCGTCTTTTTTCCTCTAGAGGATTCGGCTTTGATTACTCTTGGCTTACTGATAGATTTCGACTTCTCTATCAGACTCTGTAGGACTTACCCTGTTGTATCAATTGAAGTTTTTGAAATAATTGGGATGGTTATCTATTCTGCGGTGAGAGTTTTGTTTCTACATTCTAAGGATGTGTGAACCTTAGAATCGCTCACTTACCTTTTGGTTCAGGCCGATCAGGAATTATTTGGCCTGTTGACATATAACGCAGTTTAATCAATAACTTAGTCTGTGTTCATCCTTTTATTTCTCCTTCGACTACTGATTAATCCCTTTCAGCTTTGGCTACTTTTAGCATCTGCATTCCATCTTTTTCGTTACCTACTGAGATGTGAGGTACCGTTCTTTGACGGGTTACTCTACGTTGAGCCTGTAGCTTTAGCTAAAACAGGGAGGCTCCAGGCTCAAGGCGAAGCCAAGCGGCAGCTACAGGGTTTGGGGTAGAAAATCCCTCATAGACTTGAGCCTGTCGCCGACATGAAAGGTGTCTCATTTCAATTGACCAGTTCAGGTCGCACACCCCTCTATATCGTTTGAAGTATTTATTTCACCATTTTTTAGGTGGGTGGCAGACAAGAGTCGGAGCTTTCTGGTCGCCTGTCGCGCGACCAGAATGGGATGTCGCCTTTTGGCCAGACTCCAGAGGTATTGAACCACCCGATCTCGGATGTAATTAAAGGTTTCTTTGCTAACTACTCCTCTGTAGTAGTTA
>JAJEAQ010000394.1 GCA_022822685.1 Trichodesmium sp. jk18x7bins.61 | reverse complement strand
TTATTAATAAATTAGACTATTGAGTAAACTGAAATTAAAAATAGAGTGAGGAGTAATGAGTAAAAAAAAGGGTATATCTGAACAAATTTTGCCAAAATTAGCAGGTACATTACTGAGTTTGATGGTACTACTACCTACTCCAGGTAGTGGGAACGTTCTACTAGGAATAGTTCGAGAGCCAGAAAATACAGATGAATGGAATCAGGTTATTACAAGAATACGAAATATGGGTATCAGTTACGAACCCATTGATTTAACACAAGTAAATACCTTAGATGACTTATCTGGAGTCAAAGTTATCTTTTTACCAAACATCGAAACCTTGACTAAAACCCAACTGCAAGTTTTAGAAAAATGGGTTCAGCAGGGAGGAAAAATCATAGCTAGTGGCCAGACGGGAAAAAAATCTCAGCCAGGAGTACGGCAAAAACTGCGATCGCTCCTAGGCTCTTACTGGGCCTTTCCTCTGAGTGAACCTGCAACATTAGAAGCGAGATCTCGTTGTTTAGATATTGCCTGCAAAGAATCTACAAATTGGATACCACAAGTAAACAACCAAGGTACAGTTCAAGGTGGAGTATTAATTCCGGCGGGCTTAAACAGCACAACAGCTGCCACCTGGAAAGGAAGTTCTGGCTCTTCCGCTGTCGTGATTACTCCCCAAGCTACCTACTTAGGTTGGCACTGGGGTAAAAGTGCATCTGCAACCTTAGACAGCTTTTGGTTGCAAGCTGCTTTGAATCGCTATCAAAGTCAACCACAGTTTATAGGTAGAAATAATACAGCAACAGCACCTAGTACTGACAATTCTAACCTAGTTAAAATTAGACCTCAAACCTCGCCTGCGCCTATCTCTACTACCAGTGAAATAATTCAACCTCAAGTTACATCTACAAAACAGACAGAAACAGTTCCTCAGAGTAATAATATTTGGAACAGACTCCGACAACCAACTGCCAACACCGAAAGTAACAATCAAGAACAAACACAAACAGGCAAAACATCCAACTCATCATCTCGGCGTCGCTCCATAAATGCCTTCCTCAAACCTTTACTCCCCCCACCAGTGCAAGTCCCGAATTCCTCTAGAGATCCCTCTTCAGAATCAGCACCTCCCGGTTTAGAAGTCAGGCAAGGAAACCATCCGATTAGTCGAGCAGAAGCTCATGCAATGTTGCAGGAGTTAAATAATCTCCTGGGTAGATTTGAAAGTGCTTTGGTAGCCGCGAAATCAGCAAATGTAGAAGTGAATCTGAAAGCTGATGACAGTAACCCAGTCGCTGCTAACAATGACAGCAGCACATTTGTCGGGCAAAGAAATCAAAACAATAGCCAGGCTCAACAAGTCATTACTAGAGCCCGCCAGGTAATTAAAAATTTTCCCCAACAGATAGCATCTAAACAATATGCCACTGCCAGAAGTCAATGGCTACAAACAAGGCAAATGCTGTGGCAGTATTATCCTACTGACGGAAAACGTGCGGGGGCTGAGATTCGGGCTGTTTGGTTAGATAGAGGTACGATTGTCATGGCACGCTCCGAGCGGGGTTTGGCAATGGTATTTGACCGACTTGCTGCTGCTGGTATTAATACAGTATTCTTTGAAACTATAAATGCTGGTTACACGATTTACCCCAGTAATATTGCTCCCAAACAGAATCCTTTGACAATTGCTTGGGATCCACTCGCAGCAGCAGTGAAATTAGCCCACGAGCGTAATATGGAGATACACGCTTGGATTTGGACATTTGCAGTCGGAAATCAAGCTCACAATCGGGCTCTTGGCCAGGCAGATAGTTATTTAGGTCCAGTGATTTCAGTTCATCCCAGTTGGGTAATGACTGATAACAGAGGTCGCAAAAGACACCCCGCTGATGGCAAGGTTTATATGGATCCTGCTAATCCTTATGTGCGGCAATATTTGCTAAATATAATAGATGAAATTGCTAGTCGCTATCAGGTTGATGGGATTCAGCTTGACTATATTCGTTATCCTTTTCAAAATTCGAGTCGGAATTTTTCTTATGGTTACAGTATCACAGCCCGTCAGAAGTTTCAGCAGTTGCATGGTGTGGATCCGATGAAGATTTCAGTACGCGATCGCCAAAATTCGTGGAAATGGACTGAATTTAAGATTAATCAAGTTAATAGCTTTGTAGCAAGTGCTTCCAAATTACTGAAACAGAAATATTCAAAAATGATTTTGTCGGCTGCAGTATTTCCTTTTCCACGTCACGAACGCTTCGATAAAATTCAGCAAGATTGGGAGACTTGGACTCTCAAAAGTGAAATTGACTTATTGACTCCCATGACTTATGCTTTGGATACAAATCGTTTTGAGCAAATTACCCAACCACTCACAAATTCACGCATATTAGGCAGCGCTTTAATAACGCCAGCAGTGAAGCTTTTGAACATTCCTGAAATTATGGCAGTTGACCAAATTCAGGCAGCCAGGGATTTGCCTACAGGAGGTTACATTATCTTTGCTGCTGAAAGGATTACTGGTGGGCTGCATAGATTTTTGACTCGTACTCAAGGTACTTCAGGTGCAGATAACAATAGACAAGCTTCTTTAAATACTTTTGCTAACTCTTCTCATGTTGTCAAAGGCCCTATTCCTTATCGTCAGCCCTTTGCAGCAGCAGCAGACCGTTTTCAAGCCTTGAAAAAAGAATGGAGTTTTCTATTAGCAAATCAGCAAATTTCCATAGGGCAATCTGAACTTGAAAGCTGGCGTCAAGGCGCAGAGGAATTAGCAAAAGTTTTAAATCAATTGGCTGAGAATCCTGATAGTAGTAATTTGAATCATGCAAAAAGAAGTCTGAGAAAATTCCAGTTACAGTTGAGAAGTTCTATGCGTCTTCATGCTCAGGAAAATAGTTATCAAGTTCAGACTTGGCAAAATCGTTTAGCTTCTCTAGAAATGTTGTTAAATTATGGCGAGCGGGTGCGATTAAAAAGTGGACGATTTTGAATAAGATTTGATCAAGTTCGTAGTTAGATTTTAGGGGCTTTCAACTTTACTGCTTTAACTATGGCATAAGAGACTGTTTGTAAAACTGAGATTAAATTCTTGCGTAGGGTGGGTGAGGCAGAGATATCTCCTCATATAAGACCTCGCCCGCCCCGGCGGGGTTTAAATAAAGAGTTGTGGTTGTCCGCCGTCGGCCACCAAAATTCAAAACTCTAGCTATCTTAATATTCACTTGACAAACAGTCTCTAAGGGTTGTGGGGGAGTAA
>JAJEAQ010000448.1 GCA_022822685.1 Trichodesmium sp. jk18x7bins.61 | reverse complement strand
AAGCTAGGTGGGCAGTTAGAAACAATTGCTCAGGAGGCAAAAGTTCTTGAATTTAGGGATGAAAATTTACAGCAGTTTCAGAAAGACTTCACTCAAGTATTTGAGGAGCTTTCTCTAACATTTATTGAAATGAGTCTAGCTCTTAAGACTACTATACAAGTAGAAGCTTCATTGGAGGGTATAAAAAAGTTTAATCAGGCTAAGGAGCAACTTAAACAAGCTGGCAAACAAGCCAACAAAGTTGCTGCAAATGAAGATATGTTAGTAGATAAGCTTGTTAGTTACTGCCAAGATAAATGATTCCAAAGCACTTTACCGAAAAACATTCGGAAGTCTTAGCCCTGTACTTTGTACTATGCTTGACTCATAAGTCTGGTAATCTTTGCAGAGTCAAGGTTTCATAAGTCATCTCTCTACCTAATTTATCCTTTTGTTCTAGGCTGCTTTTGTCAATATACGAGCTATGTCGATAAAAATCAGAGTGCAACCGCAAAAAAGTTATCCTACTTAATTGTAAGCTGTAAGCCTTTATAAGCAGCATTTTTAGGAGTTATTGGTTCAAGCATATATATGGATAAAGGAGAGATGGCTAAAATTAGTGGCGCTGCTGAATCAAGGGATGAATCTTTGGGGAACAGCTACATCCCTCCCTTTACTTCCTCTTCCTCTAAGCCTACAATTCATCCCGCAAATATGCAACGCCAAATTAGTTATTCAAAACAAGTTTTAAAGTTGAAAGAAAATCAAATTAGAGTGCTACTAGGTAATACCTGTAAGAGTTGGTTTGGACTCGATCGCTTTTTATATTCCTCTCTCCATTAATCTAAATTTCGCCTACATAGCACAACTCAGGACATTACCAAGAAATAGATGTTTTTATTGGGAGTTTGTCTATAAAAAATAAGTAATTAAACCTCAATTATATCTAAATAATGTATTAGGAATCGCTCTGGTTTAAACAATTGAAGAAAATACCACATATCAGGTCTTGATTGTAAGTACCTACACAAAATTAATTGTATATTTTTAACCAAAATTAATCAAGAGATATTCTACTGCTTTTACTAAGTTCAAATAAATCCCATAAGCTGAAGGATATAACTATTTATATTTGATCAATCTCTACAATATTTCTATTTGATTTAATTGTGGTGAGTAACTGGGTAAAAAGAATATTCTTAATCCTTTTTTTCATTCTTTTTGCTGAGTCCATAATTTTTGATTCTGATGAATCGAAGCATTATCCATTATTAATACTGTTTCTTTTTCTAGCTTCTCACTTAATTTATCTCTACCACCTAGAATTATATCGCTATTAATATTATCTTCAAATACATAACTTTCTAATCTATTATCTCTTTTGAGAAATTCTCAGATGTTGAATGAAATAAAAATTAGTGATGAATTTCTAGCTCTAGTACATAGTGTCCCATGGGTAATTGCTGAGACCATAGTTCATAGTCTAAGCGTAGATAATCTGGAATTGGTTTTCCCTGAACAATTAAATTTCGGGTAAAGTTACGTAGTCGCAACTGATAATGTAAATTTAATGAATCATTTTGAAGCCAATAACGACAGACGCCGTAAACTCCTCTTTCCCAGACATGATGGTAACAATATTTACCGTTTCCTTGCATGGTAATAATCACCCGGGAGGAAGACACTTCTAGCCACAAAAGTCTTGGTTTGACTTGATTTGGCAATATTGGTAAGTTATCTAGACATGATGCGTCCCTGTCAGTAATCGCCGGTTCATGTAGTAGTATATGAAATTGATCGAGGTCTTTATGATACAGAGTGGCCGCAGTTTCAACCATTGACCAAACTGGCAAGTCTGTTGATATTAATGACAAACTGACAGGTTTACGCTGATAAGTTAGCATGTTTGTTCTTAAGATTATGATTGTTATATAATTGTTTTTTGACTCAAGAGTCTCTCCAGGCAGTTACAAAAAGAGATAACCTAGCTTCATTGACTCTTAACTAGGTCAACCTAGCTCAGTTGTTTAAACCCCTAGCAGTCAATTGCCCAAGCTTTTCCTTTCAGGGTATGCCCTACCGCTACTAACTCCATATTTTGAAAGAATGAAGCAGCAAGTAAGAAAAATGAAGTTCGCAATTTTAACTCCTACTTCATGCTAGCCTATGTTAGAAGTGGGTATTTTCATCTCCGGCTTCCTTTCGGCGCTCCCAAAGAGGCGAATCAGAAGGCTTTGCCCTTCGTCTGCCAACTTTATTTCAGGTTAATTACTTCTGCTACAGCCACATCTGTTGAGGTTTGATAACCACAGTGACTAGATTTATGGTTTCTATTACTTAGTTTTATGAACTACTCTTTAATCTCTACTAAATTATAACCCATTTGGTTAGAGGCAGATTAAAATCTAGAGTTAGTTTTGACTCTGTTTCAAAAACACAGGCTTTTTAAGCTTAGAAGATATCTGTAAAAAAAATCTAAAAACAACATCAAATAGCCAATCTTCGGTGGGTGACGGCGGCTCAAAACCCCGCCTGGGCGGGCGG
>JAJEAQ010000198.1 GCA_022822685.1 Trichodesmium sp. jk18x7bins.61 | reverse complement strand
CTGTGGAAAGCAAATTATTTGTTTTGAGTGAGGCTGGGCTTGCCCTAAATTCTGAAGGATATAAATAGAATAGGAGGATCAAAATCAAATCATCAGCTCTAAATTTTCTCTCTCTTTCGTTCGTCCTTAAATTTTAAAAGTATTTATTTCAGAAAGTAAGAGCGAAAATTAGGCAAATAATTCAGAAAAATCAACTTTGTGGAATTTATATAATGTCTGCTTAATTAGTGATAAAAAACTTTCTCCTTCTTATATCTTACTTTTCTCCTCCTAACTCCTAAATCCTAACTACTCCCTAACTTATTTGTCACTGTTCAAGCGAAATGATATTACTAGAAGGCGCAGATTTAGTCTAGTCGATTTCTTGATTTAGGGAAGCTATTGATACAGAGATTATTTCAATTTTTGCTGAGTTGGAATTGTTGGATATTCAGGAGAAAAATCTACAGGTTTCGCATCGAAAATTAAGATATTTTATTGGAGAGGTTTGGCCAGCTTATTTTGCCAACTTAGTTGATCAGTCTACTATGTCATTTCAGTCTTTGAGAAATATAGTTACTCAGGTTTCAGGAAGACCACTAAGTACAACTTTAATAGTGCCTTTTGTCATGCTAACCTTAGGGACAACTGGATTGATAGGATATCTATCTTGGAAAAATGGACAACAAGCTATAAATGATTTAGCAGACCAGTTAGAAAGAGAACTTATCAACCGTGTTGAAGAACGCCTCAATAAATATTTAGAAGTTCCTCATTTAATTAATCAAATTAATGCTAACGAAATTCAACAAGGTGAATTAAATTTAGAAAATGTCAGAGAAATGGAACATCATTTCTGGCAACAAATTCAATTATTTAATTCAGCAACTGCTATTTATGCGGGGATTTCGTCAGGAGAAATTTTAATAGGTGCAGACAGGAGTTCAAAAGGAACTTTTAATATTGCTTACTGGGATAAATATGAAAATTCTGCCAATGGAAAATTTTACGTTTATTCTACTGATGAGCAAGGAAATCGTGGTAGACAATTATCGGTACATTTGGGTTATGATTTGCTGACTCGCCCTTGGTATCAATCGGCGGCGACAAAAGGTGAAGCTACTTGGGGAGAAATTTATATTTGGACTACCCCTTATCTGAATATTGCTCTACCTGCAGTCAAGCCAATTTTTGCTCAGGATGGCAATTTAGAAGCAGTGTTGGCAGTCGACTTATCATTAATGGAAATAAGTAACTTTCTGAGTAGATTAAAAATTGGTCGTACCGGCAAAATTTTGATCATCGAACGCGATGGAAATATTGTCGCTAGCTCCACTTCCCAAAAAACATTTGTGGTGAAAAATGCTCAAACACAACGAGTAAATGTGAGCCAAAGTACCGATTTATTAATGCGCTCAACAGTAGAAAATATGAAAGCCCGCTTCGGAGAATTAACCACAATTCAGGCTTGGAAAAAATTTGACTTCCATTTGGACAAACAGAGAAATTTAGCACAAGTATTACCTTATCAAGATCAATATGGCTTAGATTGGTTAATTGTGGTAGTCATACCTGAATCTGATTTTCTGGCTCGAATTCAGGAACAAAATAAAATTACCATCTTACTCTGTCTCATCGCATTAATATTAGCCATCACAGTGGGAATTTTGACATCTCGTCAAATTGTACAACCAATTTTAAATCTCAAAGATGCAGCAACTGCCATATCTGAAGGAGAATTTAATCACAAAATAGACCTCAAACGTTCTGATGAAGTAGGTGTACTAGCTCAAGCTTTTAATTCCATGGCTTCTCAGTTACAAGATTCCTTTGCGATACTGAAAACTAAAAATGAACAACTACAACGTTTAGATACATTAAAAGACGAATTCTTAGCCAACACATCCCACGAACTGCGTACTCCTTTAAATGGAATTATCGGCATTGCAGAATCATTAATAGACGGTGCAGCAGGAGAATTATCTTCTCCAGTAAAAACTAATCTATCTATGATTGTGGCTTCCGGCAGAAGATTGTCTAATTTAGTCAATGACATTCTCGATTTTTCTAAACTTAGACATCAGAATATTCAATTGCAATTAAAGTCAGTAGGAGTCAGAGAAATTGCCGAGATAGTATTAACTCTCTCCCAGTCAATGATTGGTACAAAATCTGTGAAACTAATTAATTCGGTTCCTCCAGATGTACCACTGGTTGTAGCTGACGAAAATCGACTCCAACAAATTTTTTATAACCTGATTGGTAATGCGGTGAAGTTTACCGAATCGGGCACGATTGAAGTCAGGGCTCAGGTATTAGAAAATCAGGAAGACAACCCTCAAAATTCTATATTAGAGATTACTGTTGCGGATACAGGTATAGGAATTCCAGAAGAAAAATTAGAGGGAATTTTTGAATCATTTGAACAAGCAGATGGCTCAACCGCTAGAAAATATGGTGGCACAGGTTTAGGTTTGGCGATTACCAAAAAATTAGTGGAATTACACGGAGGCTCTGTGTCTGTATCATCAACAGTCGGAGTCGGTTCCGAATTTAAATTTACCTTACCTCTATCTTCAACTCAGGTAGTTGATCTTTCACCAGTTTCATTACCTGCATCCATAAAGGGATTGATGGCGGAAGTCGAGCCAGAAAATCAAGCAGTTGTATTAGAAAATTTGGAGGCAGAAAGTCGAGAAGTGACAATTCTGATTGTGGATGATGAACCAGTGAATCTACAAGTTCTCAGAAATAATCTCGCTTTACAAAATTATGGGATTACTCAAGCTAATAATGGTATTGAAGCATTAGAGATAATTGAAAACGGCTTTGTACCAGATTTAATTTTGCTGGATGTGATGATGCCATATATGACAGGTTACGAAGTCACAAAAAAGCTCAGAGAAAAATTCTTACAAACTGAATTACCAATTATTCTATTAACAGCCAAACCATTAATTTCTGATTTAGTAGAAGGTTTTATTTCTGGAGCTAATGATTACTTAACTAAACCTTTTTCTCAACCAGAATTGTTAGCCAGAATTAAAACCCAGATTCGTTTAGGTAAAATCAATGCGGCTTATGGTCGTTTTGTGCCACATAATTTTTTGCACTTATTAAGACGTGAAAGTATTGTTGATGTCAAGTTGGGGGATAATGTACAGCAAAGAATGTCAATTTTATTCTCTGATATTCGTGGTTTCACAACTTTAAGTGAAAGTATGACTCCTGAAGAAAATTTTAAATTTATCAATACTTACTTGTCTTACATGGAACCTCTAATTTTAGACAATGACGGTTTTATTGATAAATATATTGGTGATGGGATTATGGCTCTTTTTGGTAGTAGTGCCAATGATGGGGTTAATGCCGGAATTAAGATGTTGAAAAGTCTGGCTTTATTGAATCAAGAACGGCAAAAAGTACAACAAAAACCGATTAAAATTGGTATGGGTATTAATACAGGGGAGCTGATCTTGGGAACTGTGGGGGGGGAAAGAAGAATGGATAGTACAGTTATTAGTGATGCTGTGAATTTAGCCTCTCGCTTGGAAAAGTTAACTAAGTTATATGAAACAGCTCTTTTAATCAGCGAAAATACTTTTTTTGCTTTGGAAGAAGTAGGGCAATATAGTTATCGTTTTTTAGATCGAGTTAAAGTCAAGGGCAAACAAGAAGCAATTGCAGTATTTGAAGTTTTTGATGGAGATTCAGTCAGGCAAAAAGATTTAAAAATACAAACTAAAACTCAATTTGAACAGGCAGTTATACTTTATTATCAGCGTAAATTCTCTGCCGCAACAGAAGTTTTGACGGCAATTTCTCGGATTAACCCAGAAGATAAAGCTGTACAACTTTATCTCAAGCGCTGTCAAAACTCTAAACTTTATGCCATACCAGAGGAATGGGATAAAGAGATTATGATTAAAAATCAGTCATAGGGAGTAGCTGTGGAAAGCAAATTATTTGTTTTGAGTGAGGCTGGGCTTGCCCTAAATTCTGAAGGATATAAATAGAATAGGAGGATCAAAATCAAATCATCAGCTCTAATACCATTTCTCTGTAACAATGCAATTAATAATTATTCCTCATTTTTTCTAGGACTTGCGTCGATCAAGTTATATGAAGAGCATCTTCATGGAGAATTGCGATAACTACCTATTCCCCCCTTTGAAAGGGGGGCTAGGGGGGATAAATTAAATGCAACTGCACAGAGAATTGATATAAATATCCTCTGTATTTTAATAGATATAGGGTTTAAATCCTCCACAAAATTTCCCAACAGTGGTATTTAATGTGTTTTCGGGAGTGAAAATTTGCTTTGAGATTAATCTTAATCCCGGCTTTAAAATAAGTTTTGATGCCAGCTATTACATAGATAAAATATTGCTTAAGATATATAATTAAAAGAACATATTGAGCATTACATTTTCTAGATCAAATGCTGACTAAAGACAAGCCAAAAATCCCCAAAAATTGGAAACAAATCGCAAAAAAATTTGAAGCTGTTGTGGGAAAAAAAGGTGTAGTTCAACGGAAAGAAGAATTATTAGTATACGAATGTGATGGCCTAGCTAGCTATCGCCAACGCCCGGCATTAGTGATTTTGCCCCGCACGACTGAACAAGTAGCAGAAATAGTCAAAATATGCGATCACCTCAATATCCCTTGGCTTCCCAGGGGTGCAGGAACAGGCCTTTCAGGTGGGGCATTACCCATCGAAGATAGTGTTTTAATCGTCACTTCATTAATGAGAAAAATCCTCAAAGTAGATTTAGAAAATCAGCAAGTCGTGGTACAACCAGGGATTATTAATAACTGGGTGACACAAGCAGTAAGTGGAGCAGGTTTTTATTATGCTCCAGATCCCTCCAGTCAAATAATTTGTTCTATAGGTGGGAATATTGCCGAAAATTCAGGGGGTGTTCATTGCCTTAAATATGGTGTTACAACTAATCATGTTTTAGGATTAAAAATAGTTACTCCTGAAGGTTCAATAGTTGATATTGGCGGACAAATTCCTGAGATGCCTGGTTATGATTTAACAGGTTTATTTGTAGGTTCTGAAGGTACCCTAGGAATAGCTACAGAAATTATCCTCAGAATTCTGAAATCTCCTGAATCAGTTTGTGTACTTTTAGCAGGATTTCCTACTATTGAAACTACCGGACAAACTGTGTCAGATATTATCAGCGCTGGTATCATTCCTGCGGGAATGGAAATTATGGATAATTTTAGTATTAATGCTGTGGAAGATATCGCTCAGACTGGTTTATATCCCCGGAATGCAGAAGCTATTTTATTAGTAGAATTGGATGGTTTACAGGTAGAAGTTGATACGAAGAAAGAGCGAGTCAAAGAAATTTGCGAAAAGAATGGAGCGATAGATATTACTACTGCTAGTGATCCAGAAAAGCGGATGAAGCTATGGAAGGGCAGAAAAGCTACTTTTGCTGCTGCTGGTAATATTAGCAAAAATTATTATGTGCAGGATGGGGTAATTCCTCGGACAAAAATGGCTTATGTTTTAGGTGAAATTGAGAAAATAAGTCAGAAATATGGCTATCGCATTGCGAATGTATTTCATGCTGGTGATGGGAATCTTCACCCGTTAGTTTTATATGATGATTCTGTTGAAGGTGCTTTGGAAACTGTGGAAAAAATTGGTGGAGAAATTCTGAAGATTTGTGTTGAGGTTGGTGGTAGTTTGTCTGGAGAACATGGCATCGGTTCAGATAAAAAATGTTATATGCCTTTGATGTTCAATGAGGTAGATTTGGAAACAATGCAATGGGTACGAAGTGTTTTTAACCCCAAGGGTTTGGCTAATCCTGAAAAGATATTTCCTCAGCCTCGCACTTGTGGGGAATCTGCTAATATTCAGAATGTTAAAAAGCTTGAGGGAGTAGAAGTTTTTTAAGGATTATTTGTCTTAATTATGGCCTGTTGAAAAAATTCTCAGCATGAAGTTAGATAGAGACGCAGGGTATTAATACTGTTCTAGGTAAATAGTGCATTAACTACTTCTTTCCCCCCCTTTTTTTCAAAGGAGATAGAATTAGATGCAACTCTACGGAGAATTCGCATAAATTTCACAGAAGCAAATATCAATATTTAGATGTTTAATAATTGAAGGATGAAGTTTTTTCCAGGCGGAGTTGCTAATTATCTAATATTTATATTTTCTGCTGGCGACGTAAGCCAGCCATTGCCAGACTGACAACTCCAACAGAAAATAGTGACAGAGAAACTGGCTCTGGCACTTCTTGCAAGTTTCCTAGTTTAAGCTGAAACGCTAATTCTGAGCGATGAGGAACTGTCCTATCCCTCAAGTCTCTGGCGTTTCCTATCCTGGACATGGTTGTTCTCCCTGTCAATGTAAAACTTTCTTCTATATCCTTGTTTATCCACAGATATTGTGAGCTATTGTAATAATTACAGTCTGCTGTAGTACAAGCGAAACTAGAGGTTTCAGCGATCGCTTGGCCGGGAGACTAATACAGATTAATTTGATTTTCCTGTTCAATATTTTTGGATACTTTATATCAAGAGATTTTGCTAAAGCTTCTCAAATATTTGTAGTTTTTAGCTATTAGCAAAATCTTCCTATTCCTAAAGCAAAATTATTTAATTTTAATTGCATAAACTTATAATTATAGCTTTAATAGTTTGGTTTGGTTCTAACTTCAAGCTTGATTTAATTCCATGTAAAATATGCAGATGAGTGTAAAATTATAGATCGAAGAAATAGTGAATAAATCAATGACTCCAGAAATAGATTCACAAACCCTACTAACTCCCTTTGAAATGGGAGGTTTAACCCTGAAAAACCGAGTCGTTATGGCTCCATTGACGCGATCGCGAGCCGGGGCAGAACGAATGCCCAACGCCATGATGGCCGAATATTATGCTCAACGGGCTGGGGCAGGTTTAATCATTACAGAAGCAACCGTCATTTCCAAACAAGCCATTGGCTGGGTTAATTCTCCAGGGATTTATTCAGATAAACAGGCTGAAGCTTGGCAGCAAATTGTCGATGCAGTTCATAGCAAAGGCACTCCTATTTTCATGCAACTATGGCACTGTGGGCGAGCCTCTCATTCTAATTTTCAAGAAAATGGTCAATTGCCTGTGGCTCCCTCTGCCATTAAGTTGAATGAAGAGTACATTCATACTCCCATAGGTAAACAACCATTAGAAACACCTCGGGCTTTGGAAACAGAAGAGATTCCTGGAGTTGTAGAAGATTATCGTCAAGCTGCAGAAAGGGCAAAAGCTGCTGGTTTTGATGGAGTCGAGATTCATTCTGCTAATGGTTACTTGATTGACGAGTTTCTCCAATCAAAAACCAATCATCGGAGCGATCGCTATGGTGGGAGTATAGAAAAGAGGTTTCAATTTCTCAAAGAAATTGTTGAGTCAATCTTAACTGTATGGCCTGCTCATCAAGTGGGAGTCAGAATTAGTCCTAACGGTGGTTTTAATGATATGGGTTCGCCAGATTTTCGGGAAACTTTTCTTTATGTTGCCAAGCAGTTGAATAATTACGGATTAGCTTATCTTCATATCATGGATGGTTTAGCTTTTGGCTTCCATGAATTGGGTGAAGCGATGACTTTGGCTGAGTTTCGAGAAGTATTCAATCGTCCACTAATTGGAAATTGTGGGTATACTCAGGAAACTGCTGAAGCTGCAATTCAAGCTGGAAATGCTGATTTAATTGCTTTTGGGCGACCTTTTATTAGTAATCCAGATTTGGTAGAACGTTTTGCTAATAATTGGCCACTTAATCCACCTGCAGAAATGGAGATTTGGTACTCATTTGAGAAAGAAGGATATCTTGATTTTCCTACTTATCAAGAATCTCAAACAAAAAGTTCTGTTTGACAACTCTCCTAATTAAAGTCATCTGGATTATGTGACGCTCCTACAGTGATACTTTAGCTTTTAGTGTAGGAGGTGTCGGCATCCTGCCGACACCAAAATTGGGATAATTTATTTCTGGGAAATTCCTTATAGAACCCATTTGGTATCTTTGTCAATAGAGAGTTTTTTAGTAGGAGTTGGGAGTTGGGAGTTGGGGAGAAGTAATACAGGAAAATTCAATTTGAGGGCTGATTTTTGACTGAAAACAGATACTTAGAAGACTTGTCCATGGTAATTATATAGATCTCAAATGAGTTCTATAGATAAATTATTCTGGGGAACTTTTACCAACAACTTCTCGAACTCGATAAATTGGGCGTGCTTGAGATTCGTGATAAGTTCGCATCAGTAACTCAGCTAATAAACCAAAACTAAATAACTGCAAACCTGCTTGTAATAACACCACTACTAAAATCAACAGAGGGCGATCGCCAATATTTTCTTGAAAGCCAAACTTCAGAATCGTTAAATAAATACCAAAAAATACACCGAGACCTCCAGACACTAAACCTAACATACCAAAAATATGCATTGGTCTAGTCAGGAATTTTTTCATAAAAAATACCGTTAACAAATCCATTAAAACTCTAAAAGTTCGTCCCAAACCATATTTACTTTTACCATGACGACGAGCTTGGTGTCCGACAGGAATTTCAGCAATTCTTGCCCCTTCAATAAAAGCTAAAGCTGGTAAGAATCGATGTAATTCGCCATAGAGATTCATATCAGAAACCAATTCAGCACGATAGGCTTTGAGGGAACAACCATAATCATGTAAAGACACTCCTGTTACTTTACCAATTATCCAATTAGCAATTTTAGAAGGAAGTCGTCGTGTCATATCATCCTGCCTATTTTTTCGCCAACCACTCACTAAATCATAATCCTCATCTAGCTTAGATAATAGTAGTGGAATATCAGCCGGATCGTTTTGTAAATCTCCATCTAAAGTCACAATTATTTTACCAGTAGCGTACTTAAACCCTGCTGCCATAGCTGCAGTTTGCCCGTAATTTCTGCGGAGAATTACTGCTTTTAAATCTGTACGTTTTTGAGCTAATTCTCTGAGTAGTTTTGTCGAACCATCTTGAGAGCCATCATCTACACAGATAATTTCATAAGTGAGTTGATTTTCTGTCAGAATCTGAGAAATATTTTCGAGTAGTTGAGGAATGCTATCAACTTCATTGTAAATTGGTGTAACAATAGACAAATCTAGTTGATTAGATTGATGAGAGTAAATTTTATGCAGCTCTAGGGAAGGATATGAGTAATTTCTCATTTTTATTAACTTGTTTTGTGATCAAACCTAGGTCAGTTTATCGTGCTCAGGAGTCTCAACTCATAAATTAGTTAATCTCCTTGAGCTAGAATTTGCGATTGGCCATCGCCTAGTCTTAAACTGTATGACTAAAAAATATAATTATGCCTATAGTACTCTTTTTGTAGTTGTGACAAAAATGTCTGAGATTTAGGCATTTTTTAATAGTCATGGAATTACTTCAAAAATTATTTGGCTAATCTTTTTTTCCTCTTGCCAATCCCAATTTTTATTCTATTCAATAAAACTTGAAAACTATGAGAAAAAGTTGGTAGACGTTGTAGATAAACAACAAGTCTAACCAAAGCAGCTAACCAGCCGTGCAAATTAATATCAAAACTGGAAACAGCAGCAGAATTAATCCCCAAAGTAATCATTTCTCCCTGGTGTAAATAATGAAAAGGTTTTGGACGTTTATTACTTAAACAAGCCCACAAATTTTTTGCTGCTTGGCTGGCTTGTTGATAAGCAACTTGAGCTGTTGCTGGAAGCTGTTTTCCATTAGGGTATATAATCTCAGCAACATCTCCCAGAGCAAATACTTCTGGATAGTCAACTAACTGTAAAGTAGGCTCACAAATAAGTTAACCCCTAGGGTTATAAGCACAATCCAAATCTTTCACCCACTCTCTCATTTGAGTTCCTGCCGTCCACAATACCAAATCAGTAGAAATAATAGCAGTTTCACCAGACTGCCATAAGGTAATTTAGTGAGATTCAATAATATTAACACTTGTTTGTAGACTAATTAAAACATTTCTTTTATCTAAGGCATGTTGAGCATTTTTACGAGTAGCAGGAGTAAAGTTTTTGAGAATTTCTTTTCCTCTTTCTATTAAGCATATTTCTCCTCTTCTCCCTAACCTATCTGCAATTTTTCCTGCCAACTCTACTCCACTATGGCCTCCACCAACAATAGCAACCAGAATTATTTCTTGATTAGAGTTTGTCAAACTTTGTAGTTTTTGTTCTAGTAATTGGGTGTCAGCTAAAGTTCGGAATTGTCAGACATTTTCTGCAACACTTGGTAATTTTCCATTAGTAGCACCAACAGCAATAACTAAGTAGTCATAAAGTAGATTGCCTCCCTCTAAGAGTTTAACTTGACGAGTTTTAAAATCAATATCTTGAATCGGAGCTTGGCCAAATTTGATTTTCTGATTTTTGAGAAGCTGATTAAAAGATGGAGAAATTTCCCAAGTTTGTAGTTCTTCTGTAATTACTTCATACAGTAAAGGAGTAAATACAATATGATCGTTTTGATAGATTAATGTAATTTGATTGATATTTTTTATGTTGAAATCCCCCAAAATTTTGTAGATATAACGTGGTGTAAAGACCACCAAATCCACCACCTAATATACAAATTATTGTGACTTGATTATTCCTTTCGACTGTTTGATATATTTGTCCGGTTTCCATTATTTTTAATATTGATAAATTGTTTTTATATTTCTGCTAAATTGAGCATAAATTTCGATATAAAAAATACTCTAGTAGAAATTGGAGATAATGGTGGTAATATTTCTGAAATAGGCATTTATTGAGATAATACCAATTTCAAAAAATATAATTGTAGTACACACTCAGTAGTATAGTGGGCAAAGATTAGATGACATCAAATCCGGTAGCATTGGTATAATTAAGTCGATATTCTAGATTTGAACAAACTTTTGCCCATACTGACGATAGGAATTATATTATTCCGAAGCCAACGGATTTAATATGATATGGAACAATCATAAATTTAGGAGATGGGCAGGATGCCCAATCGACTGATGCCAACTTTTGACCCCTAACTACTCAAAAAATTCTATCAATATTTATCAGTCATCAGTTAAGTAAGGGAGATTATTTGTTTTCTAGCAACTTCAAGCCATTACCGGAACTACTGATAACTATTAACTCTTGCCTGGTAACTATTTTAGTTCCCCACCATTAGGTCTGATAACTGATAAATGTTAACTGTTTCAATGAAATTAATATGATATACTTCTAATTAACTTTGTTAGTTTTATATCTGAAACATCACCCTATAGCAGCTCTACTTGAGTTGTACAGAAAATCGGAAAAAAAGCAACAGGCAATCCAATTAAGGTCAGATATACTCGCTTGTTATCTATTTTGGGATTGTTGACAGATTATTAAGGATGACTCTACTTTCAGTCGCAACTCTTGATTTTATTAGTGTCAGTAGAGTAGCGATCGCAACTTTTAAGTTTCTTATTGACTCTAGTATTACTCAAATATCTATGTCATTTCTCAAATTAGAAGATATCTGTAAAAAAAATCTAAAAACAGCATCAAATAGCCAATCTGCGGTGGGTGACGGCGGCTCAAAACCCCGCCATTACGGGCGGGGTTTTAAAATATCCGATCATTAGTGTGGAATTCTTCCCACCTAACCCACCCTACATCAAGGCTTAATATTTTATTTATAGATACCCTCTTAGGACTGTTAATTTTATAATTTCAACAATTAAAAT
>JAJEAQ010000652.1 GCA_022822685.1 Trichodesmium sp. jk18x7bins.61 | reverse complement strand
AGGTAATCAGCGATCGCTTCAATATTAGGATATTCAAAGGTTAAGGTTGAAGGCAATGACTGACCAATAATATTCTGCAGACGATTCCTAAACTCTAAAGCCATCAAAGAATCCATACCCATCTCAAAAAAGCCGAGCTGGGGTTGAGGTACTTTATCTGTAGCCAAGGTAGCCGCAACTTCCTCCTGAATAGTAGAGATGAGAACAGCTTTTTGTTGTTTGCCTGGTACATCTTTTAATTTTTGGCTAATTTGCTGCTGTTGAAAATTTGGCCGTCTGTTTTCTTGAGCTATTATTGACAATAATGGCGGCTCTATACCACCCATAAACTGTGGGAAAAATTTCGACCATTCAATAGGTAGTACACTAACTTGGGGTTGCGATCGCCAGGAATTTAATATTTGTTCCCAAATTTCTATTCCTTGCACTTGTGAAATGCTTTCTATCCCCGCAGCTAGCCAACGTTGTTGGTTCCTATCGCCCACGCGAGTCGCCATACCAACTTCGCTCCAGGGACTCCAGTTAATGCTCAAAGCAGGTAATCCCTTCCACTGTCGGTAGTGGGTAAGAGCATCTAAATAACTGTTAGCAGCAGCATAACTTCCTTGCCCCGGAGAACCCAAAACTGATGCTATAGAAGAAAAACACACAAAAAAGTCTAATTCTAAATCCTGGGTATGAGCGTGAAGATTCCACGCCCCTTTAACTTTAGGAGCCATGACTTTCGCAAAACGTTGCCAATTTTGCTTTTGCAACACACCATCATCCAATACCCCTGCCAGGTGCATTATGCCCCGTAAAGGTGGAAGCGACTGAGCAATATCCCTAATAATTTTTTGCACGTCACTTTCGAGAGAAATATCGCCCCTTGCTAAAACTATTTTAACTCCCATTGTTTCCATTTGCGCAATACGTTCTCTGGACAATTCGGAAGCATCTTTACGCCCTACTAAAACTAAATGTCGCGCCCCATTTTCTACCATCCACTTAGTGAATGTTAGCCCTAAACCACCCAATCCACCTATAAGCAGATAAGTAGCATCAGAACGTAAATCTATTTTGTTTTCTGGAGGAGAAACTTGAGATTTTATCAGGCGAGCTACATAGCGGTTACTGTCTCTAATTCCGATTTCTGTTTCCCCGTCTGGATACCAAATTTCTGCTAATAACGCTGATGCCATAGTTGCCACATCTGCTGAGTTTGCAGAAGTTAAATCTATCAACCCACCAAAAATTTCAGGATGTTCGATCGCCAAAACTCGCCCTAACCCTAACAAAGGAGCTTGAGTCACTGCTATTTCATCAGGTGTCGATAGTTGGGAAGTAGAAACTTGTTCCCTTTCTACAGGTTGAGCATCTTGAGTAACAAGCCATAATTTAGGTAAATTATTAGATGTCACCCCTTTTGTTAAAGCTTGTACTAAATGTAGAACGCTACCAGAGTTTCTCAGTTGGTCTCTTTCTAAAGATTCAGTTGTAGTCTCAGTAGTTGGGGTAGTTTCCAAGCTCCACAAATGTACTATTCCTTTGCATGGCGGTAGCTCGGTTGTTAATGCTGTATCTATTAAATTTTGAAAATCTTGAAGTTGTGCCGGGTTGATTTGCCACACTTCCCGCTTATCTTTGAGAGCCTTCGAGCAACCTGACTCTCCAGCAAACACAACAATACAGGTTTGCCCTTGCTTCTCTAATAAATCTACTAAATTTTCCCACAAGCACTCATTTGACTCAGCAAATATTAACCAAGTTCCCGGAGTATAATTTGTAGGCAAAGCAGTATTTGCCAGTGCTTTTTCCTCCCACTCCACCTGATAAAACCAATTGGGTAGATCTTGTTTTTTCCATAATTCCTCATCCTGACTCCTTCTGCCTTCTGCTTCAATCCAATACCTTTGTCGCTGAAATGGATAAGTCGGTAGTTGCAGGCGTTGGCGGGAATAACCTGCGTCGAACCCACACCAGTCTATCTCAACCCCTCGAACGTACAACTCACTCAAGCTAGTCAATAACTGTTGCCAATCTGGTAGCGCTTTTCGCAATGAAGGCAGCCATATCCCCGCATTCATTGGCAAGCATCTATGCCCCATCCCCAATAAAACTGGATGAGGCCCGATTTCTACAAAAATGTTGTAGCCTTCTTGGTGCAAAGTTTCTATACTCGCAGAAAATTTCACTGCCTCCCGAACGTGCCGACACCAATAACTGGCTTCACAAACTTCATTGTTCTCTACTAACTTACCAGTTAGATTGGAAATGAGCTGAACGCCTGGGGATGAATACTGAACTTCTGATGCGACTTGGGCAAAATCATCTAACATTGGCTCCATCAATGGAGAGTGGAAACCATGAGAAACGTTTAACTGTCTGGTTTCTAATCCCAGAGCCTCTAGTTTAGATACTACAGTTTTTACTGCTGTCCCTTCCCCAGAAATGACTACGTTATTCTGGCCGTTAATAGCTGCAATAGAAACTCGCTCAAAACCAGATGATGATATTGCTGCCTGTACTTGTTCTTCTGAGGCAAATATTGCTACCATTTTTCCATCTTTAGGCAACACCTGCATCAGTCGTCCCCGTTCGGCAATCAATTTTAGCCCGTCTTCTAAGCTGAATACTCCTGCCACACAAGCAGCCACATATTCTCCCACACTGTGCCCCATCACTACATCTGGCTCTATACCCCAAGATTTCCATAACTCGGCGAGAGCATATTCTATAGCAAATAGAGCCGGTTGGGTATAAGCTGTTTCATCTAACTCATTTTGATTAACTGGTGGGGATGGGTACAATATTTCTAGGAGCGATCGCTCTAAATAGGGTTTAAGAATTTCATCGCAGCGTTTCAGGGCTTGGCGAAATCTGGGCTGAGTCTCAAACAGTTCCTGCCCCATATATGAATATTGGGAACCTTGCCCAGTGAAGAGAAAAGCTATTTTAGGTCGATTGTTGGGCAATGATGGTTCGCTGAAAAAGTTAATAGCAGTTAGTTTGTCGGCTATTTCCGCTAATGAATTCCCAGTTAAAGCCAGGCGATGAGAAAAGTGGTTGCGCCCTGTATTAGCTGTAAAACAAATATCTGCTAGCTCCAATCCTGGATTAGCTTTTAAATAATTTTGATATCTCTTTCTTAGCTGTTCGAGAGCTGTTTCCGTTTTTGCTGAGAGAGTTAAAACATGTAGTGGACGTTCTAAGTTACTCTGATTTTTGACTAGACTGGGTGCTGCCCCTAGCACGACATGAGCGTTAGTGCCACTCATACCAAATGAACTAACTCCTGCAAAATGTTGCTTTTCCTTGTTTCCTTGCCAAGGAGTTAACTTTGTTGGCATTGTCACGGGGATTTTTTCCCATGCAATAGCGGGGTTGGGCTGATTGAAATGTAGGTGAGCCGGAATTTCCCGATGCTGCATCACTAGCACGGTTTTGATTAAACTCCCTATTCCAGCTGCTGCTTCTAAATGCCCGATATTAGTTTTCACAGAAGCTATTGTTAATGGTGAATCAGGCGCTCTGTCCTGGTTTAATACTTCTCCCAAGGCTTCTACTTCTATCGGATCTCCTAGAGAAGTGCCCGTGCCGTGAACTTCCACATAACTAATTTGGTGCGGTGCAACATCAGCGTTTGCTAAAGCTGCCCTAATCACTTTTTGTTGTGCTAAACCATTGGGAACAGTTAACCCGCTACTACGTCCATCATGATTAATTGCTGATCCACGGATAACTGCTAGAATATTGTCATGATCTGAAATGGCGTCGGATAATCTCTTCAGCACTACTACTCCGCAACCCTCTCCCCGTCCATAACCATCTGCTGTAGCATCAAAAGTTTTGCAGCGACCGTCAGCAGATAGGGATCCCATCTGAGATAAAATCAGATTTGTCTGGGGCGAGAGCATTAAATTTACTCCTCCCGCAATGGCTAGGTTACATTCGCGCGATCGCAAGCTTTGACAAGCTAGATGAGTCGCCACTAGAGAAGAAGAACAAGCTGTGTCTACTGACATTACTGGCCCTTGCCATCCTAGATAATAAGATAAACGACCTGCTGCTACGCTAGAAGTATTACCCGTAAAGAAATAAGCTCCTAAGTCGTTGGCATTACTTGAATTCATCTGTAGCTGCATATAGTCAGATGTATTAATGCCGACAAATACTCCATTACAACTGCCTGTCTGTTTGTTAGGAGCAATGCCTGCATTTTCTAATGCTTCCCAACTGACTTCTAGTAATAACCTTTGCTGAGGGTCGATGCTAACTGCTTCTTTGGGAGCAATGCCAAAAAATTCGGCATCAAATTTATCTACTTCATTTAAGAAGTTGCCATTACGGGTATACATTTTGCCCATAGTTCCGGGGTTGGGATTGTAGTAATTATTAATATCCCATCGTTCCGGCGGTACTTCCATTGTTGCATCCATTCCCCCGCGCAATAGTTCCCAGAAAGCATCAGGATTGTTTGCACCCCCTGGAAATCGACAGCCCATACCGATAATAGCGATCGGTTCTTTTTCTAATTTTTTTAACTCTTCAACCTGCGCTCGAAAATGTTTGACTAATAGCAGTAATCGTTGAGATGCAGATGAATTTTGCGTATTCTGTAAATCGTTATTGCTCATTTTAATAATTCTTCTAACTCGGTAATTTCTCTAATAATTAAAGCTTCTAATTCATCTTCTGAGCGTTGTTCTGAATCTAATAAATACTCGGTTAAAGTCTTATCATTTATCCTCGGTTTTCCCCCTTGATTTTCAATCCTATAATACCCTAATAAATCCTCGAGTATATAAGCAGATAAAACTGAAATATTTGGATAATTAAACGCAAAAGTGGAAGACATATAAATTAAAAGAGTTTTTTCCAGTCTTTGCTTTAAATCTGCAGCTAGCAGGGAATCCATACCCATTTCAAAAAAACCTACTTCTGGGTCTGGCAGTTGTGAAGGTGGTAAACCTAAAAGACTAGCTATTTGTTTTTGCAGGTAATTAATTAAAATTAATTGACGTTCTTGTTGAGGACTTTTTTCTAAACTATGGATTAATTCATAATCATTTTTAGGTTTTTCTAATTCCTCTACTTGATTCACAAAATTATGCTCTAATACATTTTTTATTTGCTCAAATAATTCAAATTCAGACTCAGAAAAGTTTGCAGTTTTTTTCAAGTAATTAATTAGACTTTGAATGTCGTTTTGATGATTGCCAGAAAGTATGGATTTTTTTTGCTCAGGGGAGGAATCAACAACTGCTGTTTTCATCCAATACCGTTGTCGTTGGAATGGGTAGGTAGGCAATGGTACTTTCTGACAATTGCCATCTCGGTTAAATCCTACCCAATCTATTTTGGCTCCTTGTGTATACAACTTTCCTAAACTGGATAGCATCTGTTGCCATTCACCCCTCAAAAGGGTAGCATCCTCTGACTTCCTCCTTAGAAAGGGCGATGGGAGCGGGATTTGAGCCGGACGCAATGATGGCAACCACACACCTACCCCTTCTGGTAAACATTGCCTTCCCATTCCCAGTAAAACAGGTTTCGGTCCAATCTCTAGGAAAATTTCATACCCTTGTGTATGTAACGCCTCCATACCTTGAGTAAATCTTACTGGTTGACGTACATGATCTACCCAATATTTGGCAGAAGCAATACTATTATCTGCTATTATTCCTGTGACATTCGATATTATCGGTATCTTCGGCTGACTATAGGTGATTTGCTTTGCTACTGCTTCAAACTCTGCCAACATTGGTTCCATTAATGCTGAATGGAAAGCATGAGATACATGTAGTTTCTTACTTTGGATTCCTGCTGATTCTAGGCTACTCACTACAGCCATTAGTGTCACAGACTCTCCAGAAATGACTACGCTCTGTGGTCCATTTATTGCTGCAATTCCTATTTCCGGGTATGGAGTTATTGAGGTTCTGACTCTTGACTCCGATGCCATTACTGACACCATCTCTCCACCCGGTGGCAACTCTTGCATCAACTTGCCTCTAGTTGCTATTAGTTTTAGAGCATCTTCTAAACTGAAAATTCCTGCTACTGTTGCTGCTACATATTCACCTACACTATGACCCATGACTATATCTGGTTTAATTCCCCAGGATTGCCATAGTTGAGTCAGTGCATACTCTACAGCAAATATGGCAGGTTGGGTATAGGCGGCTTGGCTTAATCGGAATGAGTTGGATTCGTCTTCGTTTATGGGATAGATAATTTCTCGTAAGGAGGTTTGATGCAATGTTCCTAAAATTTCGTCACATCTATCAATAGCTTCTCGAAATACTGATGACTGCTGATACAGTTGCCTGCCCATATTCACATACTGAGAACCTTGACCTGTGAATAAAAAGGCAATTTTAGGAGTGGTGCTATTTTTAGGCAATTCTCCCGAATAAATTCCTGCTATTTCTTCTCCTTGTTTGTAGTGTAGGAATTTTTCTAATAATTCTTCTCGGTTGGTGGCAATTACTGCTAGTCTGTGGTCAAAGTGGGTACGTCCTGTATTCGCTGTGTAGCAAATATCAGCTAATTCGTTGTCATTGTTTCTTTCTTCCAGATAATTTTGATAACGACCAACTAACTCCGAAAGAGCTGTTTCTGTTTTAGTTGAGAGAGTTAACAGATGCAGCGCACGTTCAAACCGTTTCTCACTTTTGCCTTTTGCCTCTTGCCTTTGCCCTTGAGTGAGTGCTTCTTCTATAATTATGTGAGCGTTCACTCCACCAAACCCAAAGGAACTCACTCCAGCCCGCCGAGGAATCACTTCTCCTGTTTCTATCTTTAACTGTTCCCATTCTTGAGTTTCACTCACTATATAAAACGGGCTTCTTTCCAAATCTATACGAGGATTTAATTCCTCAAAATTAATAATCTTAGGCAATTTTTTATGCTTCATTGCCAATAATACTTTAATCACTCCTGCTATTCCCGCAGCAGCTTCTAAATGCCCTATATTTGTCTTAACTGTTCCTAGACCACAATAGGCTTTTTCTGGGAGTGGGACTTCATATTGTTGATGCAGTTGTCTAAAACTTCGTTTCAAACCATTGATTTCAATGGGATCTCCTAAGGGTGTTCCAGCACCATGAGTTTCTATATAGGAAATTGTGTTGGGAACAATATTTGCTTTTGTATAAGCCGAACGCAATACTTGAGCTTGAGCATAGACATTAGGAGAAGTTAACGTTCTTGCTTTTCCTCCATGATTAACTGCACTCCCTTTAATTACACCATAGATTCTATCTTGGTCTTTTAGAGCTTTGGTTAAAGGTTTTAATAAGATTATTCCTGCTCCTTCTCCTCTCACATAACCATCTGCAGAGCTGTCAAAGGTTTTGCATTTTCCTGTTGCTGATAACATTCCTAGTTGACTAAAGGATGTGTATGATGTAGGTGTGCACAACACATTTACTCCACCTACCAGTGCCATCTCACACTCTTCTTCTTTGAGGGAATTGATTGCTTGATGAATGGCTACCAGCGAGCTAGAGCAGGCTGTATCTACAGGTACACTAGGACCGTGAAAGTTAAAGCAGTAAGATATTCTATTGGGAATGATAGTGGTGTAAGTTCCTGTAGCAGTATGGCCTTCAATATTTTTTTGATCCTGGTGTTGCAATTGATCGTAGTCATAATTGCAGACTCCAATAAAAACACCTACTTGGCTTCCTGATAATTGAGATGATGAATACCCAGAATCCTCTATACAAGACCAACTCAACTCCAACATAATTCTCTGTTGAGGATCCATTCTGTCTGCTTCTCTTGGCGATATTCCAAAAAAGTGGGCATCAAACTGATCTATCCCTTTCATAAATCCTCCCCATTTGCTAATGGTTTTATGGGAGTGTTTTGGAGTAGCAGAATAATACTTCTCTATTTCCCACCTTTGGGACGGAATTTCACTAATACTATTGACTCCA
The DNA here is from genome assembly GCA_022822685.1 of Trichodesmium sp. jk18x7bins.61. Lineage (GTDB taxonomy): Bacteria > Cyanobacteriota > Cyanobacteriia > Cyanobacteriales > Microcoleaceae > JAJEAQ01. Next base: position 5,488 of record JAJEAQ010000652.1, on the reverse strand, counting down.
AGTTCAAGATTTTGCCAGAACTGGTTGTAGTTATCTGCTCCGGGAAATCTACAAGCCATGCCAATAACAGCCATGGCAGTAAAAGCACCCTGATGCTCTTGCTTCATAAAACTAACCTACAAATACAAAAAATTAAAGTGTTAGCCTTTAGAGTTTTAGAAAGATTAATGCTGGTCTTTGACATCCTCTCCGGCCTGTAGGCGTCAGCCTGCCTAACTGCAGTAGGTACGGAGATTCCCAGGCAACCTAATAATCGTATAAGTTAAACAAAGAGACAGGTATTTTGCTCCCCTTCTCGTTGCTGTGCTCCGAGAGGGTTGATCAGCCCCATAGCTTTGCCTTACGGCAGGTTGCGCCTCAAGCTAGGGGTGACTGACATATTAGGTATCCTTCACTTTATCAACTTATTAATATTTTTTCTCAATATTTTTTTAAAAAAATATTGAGAAAAAGCGATCGCTGTAAATGTGATCGCCATCTTCTCTCCCTTTCTCCATACGTTAAGATTACATTCACATCAAAAAAAGCCTGCTTAAGGTAATATTTACGCTCAACAAATGGGGCAATATCTCTCTGTCTCCAGTCAAATTAATCACTAACAAATGACAATAATAAAGGATTGTCGTTTACACCTCTGATGAATATTTGTTTACTGTCCTCAATAATAAAAGGCAGAACCAATGCAATACTTCACCCATTAAGGTGATTTAGTACTCCTGCTACTGAGTGAAGACTTACTCAAAGACGCTATATATAGCGCATAACAAATTGGACTAGCGCTAATTCCTAGTCCCGCATCATCTGTCACAGATTGACTTAAGTCGTTAGTAACGATATATTCCGTGTTGTAATTGCAGACTCCCAATTAGGATAGATTCCTATTTATAGACTGGTCATGACTTACCCAAGGGCATTACATATAGTATTAAACCTTGGAGGTCGCTCCATTTCGTGATACTTCTGATACAAAACTCCGCGATCATCTCATCAATAAAATTTAAAAAAATGCAAAATATGATTAAAATTTACTATATTGTCTGGATGATTTTGCATCATAGTTTATAATAAAATCAATTGTTCGCGAATACTTTTGAGACATCTCCAGAAATTATGTTTTAGCTTTGGAAGAGTCAGGCTTTGAGATTAATTATCGGAGATGTATAATGGTCAATCGTTAAAGTCTGGATTAAATAAATCTTGCTTAGATGCTGCATTCGGACAGTTCTTTAACATACTAGGTACTTTTGTCGCCAAAGCTTTTCATGTCGCCCTGGGTTTTATGTAGCCTGGTGCCGAAAACGCGCTTAGTTATAGAATGTAAATCTGAATATACATCTCAATTACTTTCATACACCAGATGAATTTGTGTTTACCGATTGTAGTATCAGAGAATACTTTGATGAATAATTACAGCTTTATATTGATAGATCTCTAAACGCATCAATCAATATAAAGCTCCTCTGGTATAATGTGTTCCCAACTATAAAACGCCGTCAAAAGAAGGTGGTGATAGCCAAGTCTAAAACCGACCTTTTTTAATCGGAAGTTATGACAGTTTTTAAGAACTTTAGTTGCCAACACTAAAAGCGATAGCGGAGCGTGTGGGTATATAACGTTTGAGTCTATAACTACAACCACTAGTCAATAAAGAAGCAATGCAAATTAGTCAATTTATTTCAAATGCCGGAATCGTCGCCTGGCCATTATTAATGTTTTCCGTTGTAGCGCTCGCCCTAGTGGTAGAGCGAGGAGTTTTTTGGTTTCGAGTTTGGCGACGGCAAAGTTTAGTAGTCCAAAAGGTACTTAAAATATACAAAACGGATGCTTATACCGCTCTGAGCTTACTTCAAAAAAATGCCGACTTACCTATTGCCCGCATTTTTATAGAAGCCTTGGAATTAGAGCAACCTAACCCAGATGAAATGCGCTTGGCTCTGGAAAGTGCAGCCTCGGCAGAAATTCCTAATCTTCGCCGTTTTAGTACTGTATTTGAAACTATTATTAACGTTGCCCCCTTATTAGGTTTATTAGGAACTGTTTTAGGATTAATTACTTCTTTTTCCTCCCTAAATATAGGGGATGTTGGTGGTAGTAGTAGTGCTGGAGTCACAGGCGGTATTAGTGAAGCTTTGGCATCTACAGTATTAGGATTAGTAGTAGCTATTTTTACCCTAGTATTTAGCAATATGTTTCGGGGGTTTTATAAACGACAAGTAGCTTTAATTCAGGAGTACGGCGGTCAACTTGAACTGCTCTATCGAATTCACTACGAGAGAGGAGATTTTAATGTTAATAATTCAGCAAATATAGCATTAGAAACGGCTCACTCGTAAGGATTCAGCAGTCAGCCATCAGCCTATTGCTAACGCAATGCTACCGCGAATGATTAGTTCCATTATTGCCTTTGAAGGATCAATTAGTATTGAGATATTGATCGAGAAAAGTCTGGGCAAAATAACTTCGGTCAACCTTCACAGTCTATCCTGGAAAAATCTACATTTCCTGTCTAATTAATTAATTAAAAGCTGTTGGCGCAGTCTTCTGTAGGAAAAGTTGACCTCTAATAGCTGAATGCTTACCAATCTAGTGTTTAGTGCAACCACTATCTTATAATTTTTTTGCCAAGAAAAAGAATAGAAATTGACTGAAAACCAGCTATAATCAAATTAATAAATTATGCGTTTCATAGATGACGATATAGATACAGCACCCGAGATAAATATCCTGCCAATGATTGATGTCATATTCTCTATCTTGGCATTTTTTATCATTTCTACCCTATTCTTAACCCGTTCAGAAGGTTTACCAGTTAATTTACCAAAAGCTTCTACCTCTCAACTGCAACGAACAGAACAAATAACTGTAACTATTGACGAAACAGGAAAAATATTTCTCAATAGAGAACCTCTAGAAGTAGATGCTATCGAAAAAGCAGTACGTCAACTTGTATTGCCAAATCAAACATCTATAGTTACCATAAAAGCTGATGAATATGTAGACCATGGTCATGTAGTAGCAGTTATGGATCAACTACGGCGAATAGATGAAGTTAAACTGGGGATCGCTACTAAAAAACCAAAGTAGCTGAAAAGTATTATTTTGAGGAGTAGTGAAGATTCACCGAGACGCACTTCATAAATTAACAACATACTTAGCCAAAAACCACGGCACTGTTGTCATCGAAGATTTAAACGTTTCTGCTGTCGCCGACATGAAAAGGGTCATGCATGCATGCATGCTCAAAAATCATAAAGCACGCTAAATCAATTGCAGACCAAGGTTTTTATGAATTCAGGCGAAAACTTGAGTATAAATGTCAATAGTATGGTAGTGAAGTAATTGTAGTGGATAGATTTTATCCATTATCAAAGACTTGCTCAAACTGTGGTCATGTCAAAGTTCTGCCTTTATAACTACGGACTTATAATTGCCCAGAGTATGGTATTTCAATAGCTCGAGATTGAAATGCCTCAATTAATTTGAAAAAGCGATCGCGTAATTCTGAGGACTCCATTTCCTACGGAAACGCTACGGGAACAGAATGTAAGACGCACTCAAGAGATGCGGTAGGCCTTACCGAGCAGCTTGGGGACTTGTACTACCAAAAGTTCCGGTTGAGCAGGAAGTAATATAATGTCCGGTTGAATACGTATAAATAAATAAAGTAGTCAGTAGTCAGTAGTCAGGAGGGAGGGATAAATTATAGGCCTTAGGAGGTGTTTGTCCCCTAATTATACTTCCAGTTATGAGGCATATATTTCCCGCGTCCTCTATAACCCTCTTGCCTCTTGCCTTGCCCTTGTCATCAAGCTCTTATCTAGACCGGATTTAGTATGATCAATCCTATAATTTTATTGCTCACTAATTACCTGGACATGATATAAACAGCAAATTGTCACATGTAGGGACGTTCCATGGAATGTCCGTACCGCTTTGTATCAGTTTTATGAAGCAGCCATTAATAAAATTATCAATTAAATATATATGAGTCTTTCAATTACTTGTATAGAACAGCAGCAAAAAGATAGACAAACTGTCAAAAAGTTTGTCATGTATGGTTTGTTGTGTTCAACCATCCTGCACGCAGGAGTTATTACATTAGCAATCAGTGGGATATTAGATCGGCCTCCCGAACAAGAGGAAGATTCGATCGAACTGGTTTTTGTAGATGAACCAGAAGAAATCACGCCTCCACCAGAAGTAGAAAAAGTAGAGGAAGCAGAGCCTCAAGAAATAGTAGAAGAACCGGAACCAGAGGAGATAGTTGAAGAGCAGGAGGTTATACCCCCAGAAGAGCCATTAGAAACAGCTATTGCCCAACCCCAGGAAATTATTCCCCCTGAAATACCCATTGAAACGGCAATATCAGAATCAGTGGAATCTTCTTCCCCAGAGCCGCCAACAGAAACAGCACTATCACAGCCTATTGAGCAACCCCAACAGTTAGAACCAATACCAGAACCTATTGCTGCCAAACCAATTGCTCAACCAAATCCATCAACAGCATCTTTTTCTCCAGACTCGATAGCAGAGGTACAACCAGACAGTGCATCTACTCCCGAAACAGCATCAGACTCTTTTTCATCGCCAATAGCAGCCAATACCGACTCAGCCTCACCAAAACCAGCAGTTGCGGAGGTGGCTCAACCGAGTTTTAATGAACCTAGCTCAGATCTGAGCAGTTCTGTGAGCGAACAAAGCAGTTTTGAGGATGTATCTAGTAACATTGGTGATGCAGAAAGTTCCCTGTCTAGTCCTATTGCAACTGAACGGTCTGCACCGACTAGACCTTCGGCAGCAGTAGGCACTCAACCCAGTGTTACTAACTCCAACTCAAATATTGGTAGCTCTCTGAGCGAACAAAGCAGTTTTGGGGATGTAGCTAGTAACTCTGCTAATCCAGGCAGTAGTAGCAGTCAGTTTGATTCGACTCTGAGTTCTGATGATACAGGAGAAGGCTCTCGCCCCTCATTACCAGGAGAAGTAGGAACTCAACCTAGTGCTAGCGGTCAGTCAAACTCAGCTATTGGAGATGCTTTTAGAGGTATTGCTAGTTCTGAAAATGGTACTGGCAGAGATTCTGGAAACCCTGGTGGTGAGGAATTAGTAGCAGTGGGGTCGCCTTTAGGTGAAGACTCAAGACAAAGCTCTTCAAGACCTAGCTCTGGTTCTGGTTCTGGTTCTGGTGGAGTATCTTGCATTGATTGTCCTCAACCTAGTTACCCCAGGGGTGCTCAGGAGCAAGGCTTAGAAGGAAACCCCCGCTTGAGAATTGATATTGATTATGGGGGTAATGTAACTAAGGTTTACTTAGAAGAGTCCAGCGGTCATTCTATTTTAGATGAAGCTGCAATGGAAGCAGTTAAAGGATGGAAGTTAGACCCCAAAGATGGTGGACGTATAGGAGTTGTAGTTACACTTAAATTTCAGTTGAGATAGTTATTCAGTAGTAGATAAGTCAGTGACAGCTCCACACACTGACGGCTCT
>JAJEAQ010000414.1 GCA_022822685.1 Trichodesmium sp. jk18x7bins.61 | reverse complement strand
CTATTAATTACTGATTTATCGTTAAAGTCAAGTGAGAAACCGAGTTGCTGATATATAGCATTACTAATATTAGGAATTATCGGTGATAAAAGATAGGCTGCTTGTCTCACAGATTCCAGAACAGAATATAACACCTCTGCTACAGCTTCTAATTGGCCTTGTTTATACAAACTCCAAGGAGCAGTTTCGTCTATATATTTATTACAGGTTCTAACTAAGGCCAATACAGCTTCACAAACTTGACTAAAAGCTAAAGAAGTGTAAGCTTGAGTAACTTTTTCACCCAAACTTATACCTATTGTTTTGAGCGGATGGGTGACTTCTATGGCATCACCATTAATTTCTGGAATTTGGCCCTGAAAGTATTTATGAGCCATTTTGAGAGTACGATTTAATAAATTGCCCAAGTCGTTTGCTAAGTCAGCATTTAGAATATTGATAAAGCGGGCTTCACTAAAATCACCATCAACTCCAAATTCTATTTCTTTGAGGAAATAGTAACGAACTGCATCAGAGCCATACTTTTTAACTAATTCAACAGGCTCTAAAGTATTACCTAATGATTTACCCATCTTCTTGCCATCTTTGGTCAAAAATCCATGTCCAAAGACACACTCAGATATAGGTAAACCTGCTGACATCAGCATTGCTGGCCAATAAACAGCATGGAAACGTAATATATCTTTACCGATTAGATGCAGACTAATCGGCCACCATTTGTATGAAGCATTCTCTAAGGTGGGTTCACTATCAGGATCTAGAAGTGCTGTAACATATCCTAATAGGGCATCAAACCAAACGTAGATAGTATGGCTGGGATTGATTGGCAGTGGAAAACCCCAATCCACATTAATTCTAGAAATTGAAAAGTCTTGTAATCCTTGGTTAACAAAGCTTAAGACTTCATTACGACGGCTTTCAGGTTGAATAAATTTGGGTCTTTCTTCATAGAAAGCTTGTAACTGTTTTTGATATTTAGACAAGCGAAAGAAGTAATTTTGCTCATCGCGCCATTCTACTTTTTGGTTGGTATGAATGGAACAATGTTTATCTTCTAGAAGTTCACGCTCTTCTTTAAATTCTTCACAAGATACGCAATACCATCCTTGTTGCTGACTTAAGTAGATGTCACCTTGCTGCCAAACTCTTTGGAAAAACTCTTTGACAATCTGCTCATGGTTAGATGCAGTAGTACGGCTAAAACGGTCATACTGAATATTAAGTTGTTGCCAGAGAGATTTAAATCCTGCAACTATTAAGTCACAGTGTTCTTGAGGATTTCTTCCTTTGCTTTGAGCTGTTCTTTGAATTTTCTGGCCATGTTCATCTGTACCAGTTATCATCAACACTGATTTACCTTTTAGTCTTTGAAAACGAGCTACTGTATCAGCAGCAATAGTGGTATAAGCACTACCTATATGTGGTAGGTCGTTAACATAGTAAAGGGGAGTTGTAATTGCAAAGGTATTTTTGTTTATATGTATGTTTTTCATGGAAAATCAGAATTAAATACTTTTAATTTTAACTGGCACTGGATACAATCTTAATTACTCTGGTAGTATCGACCGATTTGATTTACTGATGATTTTTTAACTTAATTAAATTTGTTGTCAGCAAAAATTACCCCTATCCTAACAGTAATGCTGTTGTCTTACGCCTCTACTGTTTTTCAAATGAATTTTAACTCTTGGTCTTTTCATGTTATTATTCTGAAATAACTTGTATTGAGACTATAGAGTTTACATCCGTATTTAAAGTCAAAATGGGGATTCAAGCTGATAGCCTAATGCTAATTTCTCGCTTCTTCCTAGATGCTATTGGCAGTAGGACTTTTACTTATCATGCAGACCGGATTCCTTTAGAAGGAAGTGTGCTAGTTGTAAGTAACCATCGTAGTTTTATGGATCCTTTGTTACTTACAGTTGCTGTTAACCGCCAAATTAGATTTGCTTGTCATCATTATATGGGCCAAGTACCTGTGCTACGGGAAGTGGTAACTGGTTTAGGTTGTTTCCCTTTGGATAATTCAACTCATAAACAACAGAATTTTTTCCGACAAGCAACAAAACTATTACAAGCTCAAGAAATGGTCGGGATATTTCCAGAAGGAGCTGCGCCTATGGTTAGGTTTACCCCCCCTAATTTGATTTGTGATTTTCAGAGAGGATTTGCTCATTTGGCCTTGCGATCACCAGTGACAAATCTGGCTATCTTACCAGTGGCGATCGCTTCGTGTGATGAGCAGTTAATTTCTTCGAGAATACCTTTGAAATTATTAAGTTTTTTTGACCCTTCGGAACCTTTGTTCAATCAATCTGGTTGGCATCCAGCTATAGTTTATCAATGCTCTAATATTATGTTTGGTCGCCCCTTTTGGGTTTTACCTTCCCATCGCCAGCAATATCAGGGTAAATATGGTAAACAGTTAGTGAACGATCTGACTAATTATGTCAGCCAAGAAATTACTCATTTACTTGCAGAAGGTTGTGTTTAAAACTTGAAGGCAAAAGAAACAAGAAAACCAGCTTTTTTATCCCCCTTCAAAATCCCCCCACCTAAAGGTGAGAAGAGTTGGAATCTCCTGCTTCTCAAATAAAGTTGTTTATCCCTTATGCTTAATTGTTTTTTGTCTGGTTTGGGTTAATGTCTTAATTTTTATTCTAGGAAATAATACAAAAAGTTGCTCTTGTTCCTCAATAATTTAACTTGCCTGGCGAGAAGATAAGCCCTCTCCCGATAGGGGAGCGTCGGGATGAGAGCCAGTACTATTTTTCGGCTCAAACCCCGCCCTTAAGCGCG
>JAJEAQ010000593.1 GCA_022822685.1 Trichodesmium sp. jk18x7bins.61 | reverse complement strand
TTGCCAAACTTTTGAGTAAAGTTGATTTGCCACAGCCATTAGGACCTACTATCACAGTAATCTTACCCCTGGGAATTGCCAAATCTAAATTCAGCACAATCGGCTCCCCATTGTGATAAGCAACAGTAAGCTTCCGGGTTGTTAAAGCACTATGAGGGTTTTCTGAATTCATCGTCGATCGCTCCGATACAGTAAATAAAGGAAATAAGGCGCTCCAATAATTGCAGTAATTACGCCACAAGGAATTTCTGTTGGAGCAAACAAAACTCTTCCCAGGAAATCTGCAAAGACTACCATAAATGCACCAACGGTTGCAGCAGTAGGAATTAACCCTGTATGAGATTGCCCTACCAACTGTCTACTTAAATGTGGGGCAATAAACCCAACAAATGCTATTGCACCCGCCGTTGCTACAGAAGCAGCAGCTAAAGCAACACTTGTTAACCATAACAAACCTCGTCGCCAGTCAACGGGGCTACCTAAACCTCTAGCAACTTCCTCCCCCAAAGATAGAACATTGAGGTCTTTTGAAAGCAAAAATGCTACTGGTAAAAATATGAATAACCAGGGTAGCAAAGGCCAAACATATTCCCAACTGCGACCAGCAACACTACCTGTAATCCAAATTAAAGCTTGAGAAACACTATTTATTTCCCCAAAGGTGACAATTATAGTTGTTAATGCATTGGTGATAGTATTTAAACCAATGCCAATCAAAACCAAGAACAAAGTTGAGTTGCCTTTTTCCCAGGCCAGTAGGTAAATCAGAATCGAAATGGCGATCGCTCCACCAAAGGCAGAGATAGGAATAGCAAATAGAGGAGCATTTGGCAACAGTACAATTACCACCACAGCAGCCAAACTGGCTCCAGAATTCACACCAATAATGCCTGGAGTTGCCAAAGGATTACGAATTAGGCTCTGTAGGATTGCCCCCGATACTGCTAATCCCATTCCCACACTTGCAGCTATTAATACTCGAGGCAGGCGTAAGGTATTGACAATAAATGAATAATCTGTATTGCCGGTTTCCCAACCAACTATTGTTTTGAAAACATCTAGTGGTGGTATCGGATATTCACCGAAACTCACATTCAACACCATAGTTACCAGTGTTAATACTACCAATACCAACAAAACGGTTGGTACTCGTCGATCAACGCGCCAAGAGATGGGCAGTTTTTGGGAGCGGATAACTAAGCATTGTTCTTTCATCGCTTCACCTTTGATAAAGCTAGATATATGAAAAAAGGACCTCCGATTAAAGATGTCATTATACCCACAGGAATTTCAATAGGTTTAAGTAACAAACGGGCAGCAATATCAGCCAAGAGTAACAGAATGCTACCCAAAATTGCTGCGTAAGGTATAATCCAACGATAATCAATTCCAACTAAGAGGCGGGCAATGTGAGGAACTATTAATCCAATAAAACCTATAGCACCTGCGATTGATACCGAGCATCCTGCCAAAATAACAACACAGATAGTTGCACCAAGTTTCACCCAAGTAGTTTGTACTCCTAAACCTGTTGCTACATCCTCTCCTAATGTTAGAAGAGTAATCTGTCGTCCTAAGAGCATAGCTATAGCTAATCCTACCAAAAGATAAGGAAATACTTGCAGAAATAAATTGAAGTCTTTTCCTGCAACCGTTCCTGCTAGCCAAAATCGAATTTCCTCTAAACTGGCTCGATCAAAAATCAGTATTGCTGTAGTTAAAGAACTAAGAAGAGCTGTTATAGCTGCACCCGCAATAGTTAGCTTGACAGGATGGAGACCACCTTTACCAATAGATCCCAACCAATAAACTGTAACTGCTGTCACAGTTGCCCCGAAAAAGCCAAAAGTAGGGTAAATACTTGCGGAGGATGAGCCAAAAATCAACCCGGCTGATACTACAGCTAGGGCTGCGCCTGCATTTATCCCTAGAATTCCTGGGCTAGCTAAAGGGTTTTGAGTTAATCCTTGCATAATGCTGCCTGCCACAGCTAGGGAGGCTCCTACTAGCATTGCTATTAAGCTGCGAGGAAGTCTTAGGGTACGGATAATTAGCTGGTCTGTGGAGCCATCGAAGGCTGTAAATGCTTCGTAGACTGTTTTCAAGGGAATTTCCGTGTCACCTGCGGTTATACTGATAATCAAGCAGATTATTAATACTAATATACTTATGATTAAACCTAATAATAGTAGACGCAGAGAAGGAGTCTTTTTTTTTGCTGCATTCTTAGTAGCAGGCAACTCTGTTATCTTAGCTTGAGTGTTTTTCCATGTCACAATTTTTTTATCCTCAAAATCAATAGTCAGTAGCTAGGAGGTAAACTGCATCAATAAATATCCTAGCGATCGCCACTTTGGTATTAGACATACTCACATCATGTGAAATTATTAGTGGTGTTGTCAAAGTGTTGTTATATTTTGACCCCAAACTCATATTTATTGACATACTCACTCCGTGGTGCGATTGCGAACTCAGCGGTATCCAATAACTGACAGATTATCGATTCAAGTTCTGTATAATTAATCCCACTATTTACCGAATTAATGGTAATCTGATAAATTTACTTCTACATTCCGTAGTGAATTCAAACTAGATCCAAAAATACTAATTACTATGCTAAAACAAGCAATCATCGCTATCTGGAGCGCTATGCCAGCACCAGCACCAGTACCAAACAACCCACCGAATATTCCTGCAAAATCACCATCTGTTTTCATTGCTGGTTCAAATATGTAGTCGGCTAAGAAGCCACTAACTACTATACCAAATGGAACAATCATTTGAGTTATAAGGTAGCGAGCAGCAAACACTTTCCCTTGTATCGCAGGATCTACTTTAGATAGCCAAATTGCTTGATTGAAGCTACCCGTGAAAGGTGAAAAAAAACCAGCCGAAGTGGCTGTTATCATCCAAATTAGAGGAGTTCGCCCCAAAGCAAAAAGCATTTTGCTAAATTCTGTGAGTGCACTGCCAAGCAAAATACCGTAAATGCGCAACTTTGGACCCCCCCAAACAGTTATAACTGTAGCACCTATTGATATACCTGCTCCAAAGGCCATTTGGACGCTGGCCAGTGCTGCTGTATTATTGTTACTACGAGCTAAGATCATAGGATCTATAAGTCCAGGCCCTGAAACTTGCCCCAAAAAATTATAAATTAGCATAAAGATCAGCAGAGCTAACAACCCTGGTCTCTGAAAGATATAACGGAAGCCAAATGTTAACTCCTGCCAATTGTTATCCCCATGAGATTTTTCTACCTTAGAGTTCTTAGGTTGAGGAATATGTACAAACCACAGAATACTAACAGCAACAATAAAAGTCATAATGTCAACAATTAGGACTCCTACCAAACCAATTAAAGGGTAAAAAACTCCAGCACAGGCAGGACCTAAAATCGTAGAGATACTAAACTTAATTGACATCATAGCCGAAGCTCTTGCATAATGCTTTTTTGGCACGATTGTAGACATAGAAGTTGAAAAAGCCAGAGTTTGTACATAACCAAATAACCCGTTGATAACTGCTGTTAAGTATATATGCCAGATTTCTAACTGATTGCTCATAAACAGCAGTAGGATAGCAATGGTTGACAAACCTGCTATTGAATCACCTACAATTATCAGTTGTTTGCGATTCCAACGGTCTACTAATACTCCTGCAAAAAAAGATGCGATTACTGTAGGGATATGAGAAAAGAATAAAATTAAAGATAAAGGTGTTGCTTTACCTGTTAATTCCCATGTCCAGATTGCGATCGCAAACTTGGTCATTTCTGAACCGATCGCTGAGACTAATTGACCTCCCCAGATTGTTAGGAAAGTAGGTAAGCTAGTGGGGGCTTCTTCTGGAGCTGTTGGAATCATGTTTTTATATGCTGTTTAATTTGTATCAGGACTTACGCAACTGCACTATAAATCGTGTTATTTTAGAAATATAGACCAATTAATACCATACATATAGAGGTAATGCGTAATTCCTGTTATATATGGAGATAGTTTCTAACTGCTATGGATACCAACAGTTTTCCTGCCTCATAACCTGCTTTGTTGACCCCTCGAATATTTCTAGAAGTAGGCTTTTGAGAGTAGGCTACGCGATCGCTATAGTTCTGAATCCTTACCTAAAATATTCTCTTATTCATCAAAACTAATACGATCTGTATAAAACTCCATATATAAAATTAATCGCTCCTGTTGTGAAAAGTTTAATGCAAAATGATCCTTAGAACCATCAAAGATGAAACTTTCGCCATTACGATGTTGAATAAATGTGCCTTCAATATTTAACCAATGCCAATTATCAGGAACAGAAAGAGGCAAATGATAGATTAATGCCTTTTGTTCTGGTAAATTAGAATGAGTATGCACCAAGGTAAACCCACCTGGTTTCTGTATGTTTAGTGTCGCTATTTTAACACCATGAAGACGCTTAAATAAAGCCATTGTCTTCGGGCATGGATTATCGGATTCGGGTATCAATTCAGTTATTAAACGGTCTTCACGGCAAAGGCTGTAAGCTAACCATTCCTCTTTTGCCGGTCCCCATAGCCTCACCCATCCATTGCTCCCACTAGCTACTAAATTTTCAAATCCTTCATTGTATGATAATCTGCTGCCGTCAGAAGGGTTAGTGCCGTCAAAAGTGTGAATATAGCGGTCTAACTGTAAAGCTTCATCTCGAATAGTCTCCCAGTGTTTAGAAAAACTTACAAGTGCTGGAAATTCTGAAGTATCGATTATCTGTTGTGACATGAAAAACTCCTTTTTTTGAATGAACCATGAAATTTGAGCAGTTGTAAACTGACTGATGTTGACATCCTCTCCAGCCTGTTGAGCCACCTAGCCAAAGGGCAGTAGGCACGGAGATTCCCAGACAACCTAATAATCGTCTCTCTTAAATAAAGACAATTACAATTGAATAGGTTTCTGATGGATTTTAGCTAAAGCTACATGAAAGACGTTTCATCGGATGCTGCTACCTCTGCGTTAGTCTTACGCTTTCAGTCCACGTCCGTTTTCAGCTGTCGCCGACATGAAAATGTCTCCGAGTGCCCCCCGGCGACTAATATATTTATTGCTGCGTTTTCATCTCTATCATGTTTTGCAGCAGAGTTTAAACACTCCCATTCTCTGATTGAGAGGTCTAACTTTCTTCCACGGAACCCACAAACAGAGTAAGTTGGCCTGGTTGGTTCTCATCTATTGATGACTCTTTTTCGGTGACAGTAGTTTCTTGGGTAATTTTTATGAACTACCCCAACTGACGGGTGGGGTAGGATTTCACCACCACGCTGACGACAACGGGATTTTTCTCGCTCTAACGGTCTCAAATTATTGCGGCCTTTATGCTGACGGGGGGAATTAGTAAAGCTGGTGCATCGATAGCAATCCTATGTTCTGGATTAAGAGTGCACAATTATGATCACGCTCTAGTTCTTCACCACATTTTTCACAAGTATGCCAGGGTTGTTACCAACTCTTAGAAACTCTGTTAAGGCATTCCCAACAATGTTGAGATCTCCCTGGCGAGACTTTGATGAGGCGCTTACCCAGTTTCGGTGCTACGTATTCTAGGATTGGCCATAACTGACTAAAAGCTGCATCTTGTAAAGACTTATTCAAAGCTGACCTGAGCTGACTGAGCATTAGGTAATAACTGACCATGTTCACCTAATCTGGCAATAATCGTCGTGTGAGATTAGAGATTTGCAAGTTTTCTATGTCGGTTTTTATAATTGATAACGCAACTAATGTGCCTTTATCGACAAGCTCAAACTTAAAGTTAATTTAGTTGGCGTTGCATATTTGCGGGATGAATTCTAGGTTTGGATGTATTTCCAAAGATTCATCCCTTGATTCAGCAACGCCATTTAGTTATTGATTACTGCTTGATTTTGCCTTCTACCCAAGTTCCTTCTACCTTAGTACCATCAGCAAAAGTATAAACTCCTTGACCATGCTTTTTACCATTACGAAATTCTCCTTCATAGCCTTCGCCATCAGCATATTTGCAAACAACTTGACCATTAAAGTTACCGTCTTTTAATTCACCTTCACAGCGATCGCCATTAGCAAAATTATACACCCCTCTACCATCCATTGTACCATCCCGAAATTCTCCCTCATAACTGTTACCATCGGCGAAACTCATAACTCCTTGACCATGGAGGTTTCCATTTTGAAATTCTCCATCATAGCGATTGCCATTACTGTATTCTCGTAGACCTTGGCCATGAAATTTACCATTTTGGAACTCTCCTTCATAGCGACCTCCCTCAGCAAAGACATATACTCCTGTGCCATTGTACTGACCATTGGCAAATTCTCCCTCGTAGCGATCGCCGTTGGCTAAGGTATAAACCCCTTTTCCATCCCTCTGACCGTTACGCAGTTCTCCTTCATATTTGTTCCCTGTAGAATATTCACAGTAACCCATGCTATTCAATTTACCATCTGTTACCTCTCCTTCGCAACGGTCTCCTGCGGCAGTAATAAACGCACCTTTCCCATTAGGTAGACCTGCTTTAAAATTTCCTTCATAACGGGCACCACTAGCAGAAATAAAAATACCTTTACCCTCTAATTTGCCATTTAATACCTCTCCTTCATAGCGATCGCCATTGGCAAATTCCCAAACTCCGGTACCATTAAATTCACCATTTTTAAATTCTCCCTGATAACGACCGCCATCAGCAAAAGTATATATTCCTTTGCCATCAGGTTTGCCATCAACAAAATTTCCTTCGTAGTTAGCTCCATCAGCATATTTACAGACCCCTTGACCATTTAATTTGCCATTTTGCACCTCCCCATCGCAGCTAGTACCATCAGGAGAAGTCACTTGTTCTGCTGTTGCAGACTTTGGTAAGACGATCAAGCTTGTTAGATAGCAACCTAAAAATGCCAATAAAATAATTCCTCGTTGTTTTTTGATTGAATTCACCATTTTAATAAATTCTATTTTCATAACTAATTTTTAGCTTTCGCAGCGAGAAGCCCCATGTCTGAAAACGAAGTATCAGCGTGGGATGAATCGCTGATATTATTTATAGTTAAAAGTAAAGGATTCAGGCTTGCACCTGTGGTGTTCATCGCCAAAGTTCAATAGGGTTTTATGTTTTCAACACTTCTCCTCCCCCTCAGAGATGTTTAATTGAAAAACCGCAGGGTTTCAGACTTGAACGCGGGATGCCAATCCCATATCTGAAAGTGCCTATATATTCCTATGGAACGGAGTAATACTGGCTTAACGTACTACTAAGGCGTCGGACAAGACTTCTTCAGAAGCCCACACTGAAAGGCAGAGCCGTCAGTG
>JAJEAQ010000758.1 GCA_022822685.1 Trichodesmium sp. jk18x7bins.61 | reverse complement strand
ATGCAAGGGCGGTTCTAACTATAGCGTGGTGAGAGCAACTTAAATGTTATTGATCACTATTCTAGCGGACATAATATAACTCTTTTGCCTAACCGTTAGTTGGACTTACACAATTTTTCAGCCCAAATATAGCCGAAATTCTCTTTATATTAGTTGAAACTCTACCCTGAAATCGAAGATTATAACGGGAGTTATCTAGCAACATTTTCTGATAGAGGCGCGATCGCTAATTTTATGGATCGAATCAGGATTCAGTTATGAGAGTTTTGAGTGAGAATTAACCTCATCCTACAGCTAATTTCATATCTAATGCAATCAAAAAAATAGGTTGGGTAGAACAAAGTTAAACCCTACTCGCCATCATATATGTTTTTACTCTTACAGGATGCGACGTTACCTCAAGCTTATCTACAAATACTTTGGGAGCAGGCTATTGCAGCATGAATTTTTCAGAAAAAAAGAGGGAGATCCCTCTTTTTCTAGACTTAATATCTTCTCTGATTCGGCTTGTGTACGATGAAGCTCAATACTTGGCACTACTTCACGTTATCAAAACCCATAACTCGAATAAAGCAATCAGGATTTTCACCACAGCAAGCATCAATTTCCATTAAAACTTCATCCACAGTTCTAGCTTGGAAAAGAGGTAACTTCCATAAAGTCCAGTAGTGCATTTCTGCTGCCGAAGACTCACTAAATTCTACCCCGGCGATGAAATCTTGATCGAGAATGTATTGAAGTTGCTTCCGAATTTGAATCTCAGTCAAAGCCGGCAAATAAGAAAGAGTTTCGTAACGACGTTCTTTTGGTAATGTTCTCATGGATTTTTTTGTGTTTAATTTTTGTACAAGGGAGCTTAATCTTTAACTCAAAAGATCTTATACCTCAGCCCCCTGATTTTCCCGTGGGGGAAACTTAATTAGGTATTTTCTTAGCTAATCTGTACGTTGCTCTGGAGAGAAACTAGGGTCAGCTATTTCCAGTTGCGTTATCTTCCCCAAATACCGACGGCGATGTTCCATATTTGCCTGTTGAATACCAGTGCGAACCATTTCCAGTAAATACTCAGCTACTTCCTCTGCCAAATACTCTCTCACGGTAATCACTCGGAATGCTAATTCCTTATTTTCTTGAAGTAGCTCTTGTAAGTAAGCTTCTCCATCTTGAATTTTGCCTGTTGAGGAAAAACCACTTAACCAAATTGCTAAGGGAGGGTTTGCCTCTCGCAACTGACCAGTTACAGTCCGCACAGCTTGATAGGTTAGGTAGCTCGTCAGTACCTTTGCAGTATCTTTCGCAACTTTTTTAATATCCATTCTTGACCCTAGCCTGAATCTATTGTTAGACTTTAGATTTTAGATTAAGGACTTGATAAATCCTTAGCAGATAAGTCTAGTTATTAGATAGGGTTAAATCGGAGTCAAACGTAGTATTTTGTAATTTAACGGAAATTGCATCAAAGCAATTTCCGTTTATGTGTTCGTGAGAACGTCCCATTAGGGTAATGTTTGCTTCAATAATGCTAAAAAAGCTTGATCTGGTCGTCGGTTTTTCTGCTTGATAACAAAGAAGACAGTTCCTCTCCTGACCGCTTGAGTAAGCGCGAATCTCCGCCGGTCGTGACTTTTAAAGCGTAGTGATCGTAGCACTTAATCTGGTGTAGTTAAGATCCAAATTGCTCCGAATCTTCCGAATTACTCCGGGTTATCGACTACTCTGAGATAATTCAGGCGTATTCCAAGTTAATAATTCTCTCCACTACTCTATTATCCTAGAGCATTCGCACCACCCACAACTTCGAGAATTTCTTGAGTAATAGCTGCTTGTCGAGCTTTGTTATAAGAGAGAGTCAATGTATCAACTAATTGACTCGCATTATCACTAGCATTGCTCATTGCTGTCATCCGAGATGCTAACTCACTAGCAGATGATTCTTGCCATGCTCTCAATAACTGGTTAGTCAAAAATAATGGCAAGAGAGCATCTAAAATCTGAGTAGGATATTGCTCAAAAATCATGTCACGGGGGAAACTTTTAGTCGGTGGAGTTATAGTCTCCCGTAATACTTCCAATTCCCCACCTTTAGTAGTTAAACGGAAAATTTCATCATCCTGAACTTCTAAGCCCTGGGGCTCTAGAGGTAAAAGGGTTTGAATTACAGGTTTAGAACTAATGAGTGAGATAAATTTAGTATAAATTAACTCTACTCTATCTACTGCTCCCGAAAGAAAAGCCGAAAGCACTTCGTCAGCAACGGTTGAAGCATCGTCAGCTGTAGGAATTTTTTCTTGGTTATTGTAGGTTTTTGAAATAGGGGCTTCTCGACGTTGAAAATATTGAATTGATTTGCGCCCAATCAAGAGATACTTATAGTTGATTCCTTGTTCTGTCAGTTCCCGGGATCTAGTTTCTGCGCGTTTAATTATACTGCTATTATAGCTACCACACAGACCACGATTTCCAGAGATTACTAATAAACCAACTGTTTTGACTTCCCTTTCTTTGAGTAAGGGGAGGTCTACACTTTCAAATTGTAAACGTTCAGCAAGTCCATATAAAACTTGAGCGAGGCGATCAGCAAATGGTCTGGTGGAAATTACTTGCTCTTGAGCGCGGCGCACTTTGGCCGCAGCCACTAGACGCATTGCCTCTGTAATTTTTTTTGTATTTTTGACGGACTTGATGCGATCGCGAATAGATTTTAAATTAGGCATTGTTCTGCAAAGGAAGAAGGGAAAACTGAGATTTAGGGGTTTACGTTCGTAGTTGGGATGCCGCCCCAATTATCACAAGATAGGGCTAAAGCCTAACTACAAACAGACTATGCTGACACCAAGAATGTTTGCTTATACTCAGTAATAGCTTCTTTTAATACAGTTTGTGCTTCATCAGTCAGTACTTTTTCACCTTTGATGATTTCTCCAAACCTCGGCTTACTATTATTCAAGTAATCTAGTAAACCAGCAATAAATTTAGCTACTTTTTCCAAAGGAATATCATCCAAGTATCCATTAATTCCAGCATAAATTGCTCCTACTTGCTCAGACAGAGAGCGAGGTGAGTTTTGAGGTTGCTTCAAAATTTCCCGTAAGCGCTGACCTCTTGCTAATTGGTTTTGAGTAGCTTTATCTAAGTCTGAAGCAAATTGGGAGAATGCTTCTAACTCAGCAAACTGGGCTAGCTCTAGCTTAATTTTACCAGCCACTTTTTTGATGGCTTTAGTTTGAGCGGCTGAACCCACCCTAGATACAGATATACCTGCATTCACTGCAGGGCGGAAACCTGCATTAAACAAGTCACTAGAGAGAAATATCTGACCATCAGTAATTGAAATTACGTTGGTAGGGATGTAGGCAGAAACGTCACCTGCTTGAGTTTCGATGATGGGTAGAGCAGTCATGCTGCCTCCACCTAGTTTATCATTCAGTTTAGCTGCCCTTTCTAAGAGGCGAGAGTGGAGATAAAAAACATCCCCTGGATATGCTTCACGGCCTGGAGGACGACGCAGTAACAAAGATACCTGACGATAAGCTTGAGCTTGCTTGGAGAGGTCATCATAGATTACCAAGGTGGCTTTGCCTTTGTACATAAAGTATTCAGCAATAGTCGCACCTGTGTAGGGAGCTAGGTATTGCAGAGTTGCGGGATCACTGGCGTTAGCTGCTACGATAACTGTATAATCCATTGCCCCTTTTTCTTCCAGAGTACCTACTACCTGAGCTACTGTGGAAGCTTTCTGACCGATCGCTACATATACACAGATAACATCTTCACCTTTTTGGTTAATAATCGTGTCGATAGCGATCGCTGTTTTACCTGTTTGTCTATCACCGATAATTAATTCCCTTTGCCCCCTACCAATCGGAATCATAGAATCAATAGCAGTAATTCCTGTTTGCATCGGCTCGCAAACAGAACGGCGAGCGATAATCCCTGGGGCTGGAGATTCTATCAAACGGCTCTCGGTTGTTTGAATATCTCCTTTTCCATCTATGGCGCGACCAAGGCCATCAACTACCCGGCCAATCATCCCATCTCCGACTGGCACCTGAGCAATTCTACCTGTAGCGGTTACAGCAGAGCCTTCTTGAATTTCTCTACCCTCACCCATCAATACTGCACCTACGTTATCTTCTTCGAGGTTTTGGGCAATTCCTACAGTGCCGTCAGAGAATTCTACTAATTCTCCAGCCATTACTTTGTCTAGGCCATAAATCCTGGCAATACCGTCACCCACTTGCAACACAGTACCAACATTCGATACTTTAACTTGTTGGTCGTACTGTTCTATTTGGTCACGAATAATTTGGCTAATTTCGTCAGGTCTGATTGATACCATTTTTTTCTTTAATTGTCAAGCTGTTTACACAAAACTAAAAGGAGTCACGAGTCACTATTCAGTAGTCGGGAGCTAGAAGGGAGAAAAATTTTGACTGTTTATTTTATATCATGTCTAGATAATTACCCATAATTTATAGTAGGTTTGGTTAAGCGACAGCGTAGGTTGCTTCCCTTCAGGGGAACCCAACAAAAACATAGATGATGTTGAGTTATGTTGGGTTTTGGGATTCCTCAACCAAACCTACCCAATCCTATTAGTATTCTTGGTAACTTGATAATTACCCATAATTTATAGTAGGTTTGGTTAAGCGACAGCGTAGGTTGCTTCCCTTCAGGGGAACCCAACAAAAACA
>JAJEAQ010000818.1 GCA_022822685.1 Trichodesmium sp. jk18x7bins.61 | reverse complement strand
GCTGATAAAGCTTCTGAAGTAGCGATCGTCAAAGTTTTGCAACGACATCTACCAGAGCATGGCATTCTCACAGAAGAATCTGGGGAATTAGGAAATATAACAAGTAAATATCTTTGGGCTATAGGTCCTTTAGACGGTACTACTAATTTCGCCCATCAATATCCCTTTGCTGCTGCTTCTGTTGGACTATTGATTGATGGAGTATC
This sequence comes from Trichodesmium sp. jk18x7bins.61, assembly GCA_022822685.1. Lineage (GTDB taxonomy): Bacteria > Cyanobacteriota > Cyanobacteriia > Cyanobacteriales > Microcoleaceae > JAJEAQ01. Next base: position 8,490 of record JAJEAQ010000818.1, on the reverse strand, counting down.
ACAGGTAGGGGCTGTATTTAATCCCATTCTAGATGAACTTTTTCGTGCTGCTAAGGGATTGGGGGCAACCCGTAACCGTAAGCCAATCAAGGTTTCTCAAACTGCGTCATTAGGTAGAAGTTTAGTTATTACAGGTTTTGCCTACTCTTGACGGGAAACAACAAATAATAACTATAAGGAATTTTGCCAAATGTGCCATTTAACTCAGGGGGTAAGGCGCTCGGGTTCCGCTGCTCTTGATTTAGCTTCTGTTGCCTGTGGCCGTGCAGATGCTTATTGGGAAAGAGGTTTGTCTCCTTGGGATATAGCAGCGGGTATAGTCGTGCTAGAGGAGGCAGGAGGTAAAGTTACAGCTTATAATGGTAGTCCTTTCGATATCAAGTCTGGCAAAATTTTAGCTACTAATGGCAAAATTCACGATTTGATGAGTAAAGCTTTGGTTAAATCTCCGCCTCTAGCTGATTGGGATGCAAGTAGAATGTAATAAAGATTAAATATAATGTCTATTAATTAGGTAACAATAAACAAGAGTAAATTAGAGTATATTGGTACAATTGAGAATATCTTCTAATTTAATGTAATACTTAACACCTAGTCAAGCAAAAAAAACAATTTGGCTACCAGCCTAAAACACGAGCCAATTGGGCGGATGATGGTATATTAGAGTTAATTGGAAGATCAAAGGTCGAACCAATGAGTCTAAAACGCAAAAAAGGCTTTAACATAGCCACGAAATCACATCAAGCCAAATTACTCCACAATGGGGTTGATTTTGCTAAAACCAAACTATTCTTTAACCAAGTAGTGCAATTATATTTTAGGTTAGTAGACAAACACCCCGACGGCGGGGATATTGCACCTAATAAAGGTGGTGGTTGGCGATTTTATGAAGCTTTGACCATTGGTGACAATCCTAAATATTTCATACCTAGTGAGTAGAATCAATGCCCTGCAACATTAGGAAGAGCAGCAATTAGTAACGCGATAGGAGCTTGGAAAAGTAGGCACTCTAATTATCAGCGTTGGCAACATAGAGCAAGAAAGCACAAACATCACCGTCCACCAATACAACCACGCCAATTTAATTTTTCCCTTCCTTATGACCAAGGAATGTGGAAAGATGATGATGAAATTAATCAAACAATAATGCTGAAATTGTTAATTAACGGTGAATGGAAGTGGTTAAAATTTAATTATCAACAGCATAGTATTGATAATGGATGGGTTAAAAGTCAAATATCTATAGTTATCAAAAGAAATCAACCATATTTAACTTATGCTTTAGAAAAATATGTACCTGCTACTGGAGGAGCAAAAAGTCCTGGCTGACAACTGTGTCAGAGTCATGGCAGTAGACATAGATTTAGACAAACACGCAGCAATTGTATTTATCCTAGAAACCGAAGCTAACCAAGTCAGAGAAGTTGCACAACATTTCATCAAAACTCCAGTTGGTGTACAGCTTAGGAAGTGGGATTTAGGAAAGATAGCTCAAAAAATGCGTTTAACCGGAATCATCAGCAAAGGTTTTTGTGAATCCTCGTGGAGTCGATTAAATCGGCGTGAAATAGAAATGGGTAGAGCGATTGGCAGACAACTAGCAGAACTAGCTCACGGTTATGACTGTAAGTTAATGGTGTTTGAACATTTAGGAAATCTAAAACCTATTAAGGGCAAATACTCCCGTAAGTCAAATCAAAAACGTTCTTACTGGTTAAAATCTAAGATTTTTGACCATGCTAGTCGTGTTGCTTATACAGACTCCATACTTACAAATCGAGTGAACCCAAGAGATACTTCTAGAGTAGACCCCAGGGGGAATTTAGTTGCAAGACTTGACGATTTAGTAGACTCGACAGAAGTAGCCTATAATCGAGGTGCAACTTTGGTTATAGGACAAAACGACTATATTGCTCATTCCGGTATAAATGCAGCACGCAACATAGGGTTAAAAGCAATTGCTCGTTACAGAACTAACCCGGTTTTCATTTGGGAAAAGGGGAAAGCCTGAGAAAGTAATTAATTTTTCAGGTGTGCAGCACGGCTAGTAAAGGGGTAGCAACCCGTACTCGTACTGCATGAGGCTGGGGTAAACTGCCTAGCTAATTCCTACTCAACTACGTTCTGTTGGTAAGCAGCTCTGCTCTACTCGCTAACAGAAACGACTACAGAGGAGTTAGAGAAAGTGAACATAGGGAAAAGTACGGAATTTTCCGTTTTACTCTAAGTTATTGGTTACTCAATAACCTCACCGTGTAGATGAATGAGGCTTGTAAAGACTAAGTTGACTTTGCCCCTGCATTGTCTACCGCGAGAGATTCTGTATTGTACGAAATGCTGAGTATTTCCTGCTTCTCGGTAAATCTTCACACCTATTTATTTAGGTGCTTTCAGAAAGGAGATATTTGCTGGATTGGTGGCATTTGGAGTCATAACTTGACACAAAAGGATTATCTCCATAATTCGTGTGAGAGCAGAAAGTTAAACGCCCGCAATTCCTCCCCATCGTGTAGATGAGTGGGGAATCCTCTCGAGGGAGGTTGATGGGAATTTGGTAAGGAAAATTTATTATTATGTCTTTTAAATTTACAAAAGGATTATTCACATTTGATTTCACAGATCATCATGCAATTTTAGGGGTTTCTTTAGATGCAGAGTTTGGAGAGATTCGTAAACGTTATATGCGTGTAGCTCGACGCTTACATCCTGATACTTGCCCTTTTGAAAGTGATGCAGATAAAGAGTTTGCTAATCAGTTGTTATCTAAACTTGTCAGTCCAGCTTATAATAATTTTTCTAAGGAAAGCGATCGCGCTGAACATTTTGTGATTCTGGGCAAATTAGGTAAAACAGTGATTCAACAGCAAAATCAGATTCGACTTACTACTGATAGTGCTAAAACAATTGCTAAGGCTGGAGATTACCAACAAGTATACAAGGTTGCTCTTCAAGAACTCGCTGATCGCCAGTATGAATTTCTTGACAAAACTTTAGAAATCACAGCTGAAATTAGTGAACTGAATTTAGTTTATCTACTTAGGAAACAGTCCATAAGTGGGGTAAGTACACCTCCTGCCCCACCAGTTAAGCCTTCTGCAGATTTGGCAAAACCTACTCCAAGCAAATCTAGACCTCAGACTGCTATGGTAGAGCAGGCTTGCAATCGAGCTGAAACATTGATATCTACTAAAAATTATGCTAGTGCAATTTTGGAATTAAAAGATGCTTTAAAAGTAGAACAAAATCATAGTCGTTGTCATGCTTTATTAGCATTATGTTACTTACATCAAAATCAAGCTACAATGGCAAAAATTGAAGTCAAAAAAGCTCTATCATTAAATCCTAAAGAGGCAAAAGCATTAGAGGTAAAAAAATCATTAGAACAAGCTGCAACAAGTAAAGCTGATGGTAAGGCAGCTGGAAAAGCAACTGGAAAAAAAGGAAATAAGCCTGAGAAAGGTGGTGGTTTCTTTGGGGGGTTGTTTGGCAGTAAAAAGAAGTAAAAAAATTATGGCACTTTAAGTAGGTAGGTCAAATTATTTGTGTACTTAATAATTGGCTATATTCCTTTTAACTCTTGCCTACCTCCTTTAAATGTGAAGTTAATTATGTCTAGTTACTTAATTATATTTTTGGATCAAACAAAGAAGAAAAAACCTGATAGATTTATTTTTTTATCTCTTCCATAAAGTTGCCTGTTCCTTCTTGCAACCATTTGAAGTTTCAATTGTTCGATAGTGGGAGCATATTGCTCCCTTGCGTCAGCGAAAATTTCATATTAATAAACACTTCCAAATTAATATAGATGGCCAAAGCAGAAAAAATTAATTATAGTTGTCCTAGTGGATTTCCGGAATTCCTCCCTGGTGAAAAGCGACTGGAATTATATTTGATAGATACAATTCGTGAAGTGTTTGAACGCTACGGATTTACTCCAATAGAAACTCCAGCAGTAGAGCGTTTAGAAGTACTACAAGCCAAAGGAAATCAAGGTGATAATATTGTGTATGGTTTGTTCCCTATTTTACCTCCTAATCGTCAAGCAGAGAAAGAACAAGCTGGAGATAGTGGCTCAGAAGAAAGGGCACTAAAATTTGATCAAACTGTTCCTTTAGCTGCTTATATTGCTAGGCATTTGAACGATATTAATTTTCCTTTTGCTCGTTATCAAATGGATGTAGTTTTCCGAGGTGAACGAGCCAAAGATGGTCGTTTTAGACAGTTTAGACAATGTGATATTGATGTTGTTGGGCGAGGAAAATTAAGTCTATTGTATGATGCTCAAATTCCAGCGATTATTGCTGAAATTTTTGAAGCGGTTAATCTCGGTGATTTTATCATCAGAATTAATAATCGCAAAGTACTCACAGGTTTTTTTGAATCTGTGGGAGTAGCAAAAGATAATATAGTATCTTGCATTAGGATTGTTGATACGGCGGAAAAAGTTGGAGAATATAAAGTAAAAAAAGCTCTAACAGATATTGATTTATCTGAATCTCAGGTAGAAAAAGTTTGGGATTTTACTAATATTAAAGGCTCTGTTGATCAGGTTTTAGATAAGCTGAAACACTTAACAGAAACTCTAGATAATTCTGAGTTGTTAAGTCAAGGAGTTTCGGAGTTAGAAACAGTGATTTATGGTGTACGAAATTTGGGAGTTTCAGAACAGCGTTTTTGTATTGATTTATCAATAGCTAGGGGTTTAGATTATTATACTGGCACAGTTTATGAAACAACTTTAATCGGACATGAAGCTTTAGGCAGCATTTGTTCTGGGGGTCGATATGAAGAGTTAGTCGGGATGTTTATTGGGGAAAAAATGCCCGGAGTTGGTATTTCTATTGGTTTAACACGGTTGATGAGTCGTTTGTTAAAAGCAGGTATTTTAGAATCTTTTACTCCAACTCCTGCAACAATTATGGTTGTAAATATGCAGGAGGATTTGATGCCAATTTATTTAGATGTTTCTCAAAAGTTGCGCCACAGCGGGATGAATGTAATCACAAGTTTTGATAGTCGTGGATTAGGTAAGCAATTACAGCAAGCTGATAAACAGAAAATTCCTTTTTGTGTGATTATTGGCTCTGAGGAAGCAGCAGCTAATATGTGTAGTTTCAAAGATTTGCGCACGGGCGAACAAATGAAAGTACCAATAGAAGGTTTAGCAGGTGTATTAAAACAACGATTAACTTGAAATAATCACAATTTGATCTAGTTTTGCTACACCCATTTGGTTGAGAGTAGTCAATAGTGGGAGAATCTTGCTCCTGTCAGGCAAGCGATCGCATAGAACCAAAATGGGTTCTATATAGTAAGCTTTTTATAGATAGAGATAGCTTTGCTACTCTGGCCTAATAAGTGTGAGTTGGTACTAAATTACAGTTTCTCTAGTTTGATGCCAAATTGCAATAGAATTGTGAGATATGTTTCCGGGACGCCATTGCTTTGTTGAGCCACGAACAGAAAGATACATTTAAGAAGGAAGGACTCATCCTATTACCTGGTCTTTGGCCCGTAGAGAAGGCAAAAATTGGCCGTGAGCGAATTTTGGCGATTTGTGAAAAGGAGAGGTGCTATAAGGATGGCCAGTGGCATTTTTGCACCCCGTTGGCGATTCGCAGGTTGGGAAAACAAATATTGAAGTCAAATACTATCGGCAGCTTGATGACCATCGAGCTTGACAAATGTATCACTGATCTCGTGGATGGACGGGATGTTCGCGAGAGGACCATGGGAGCTAATCTGCTTCTCACGCTGCCCCACAACAAGGGCAGTAGGCGCGACCTTGATTGGCACCTTGATGCTCCCAGCCTCAGTGGATTTGACACGGCGGGTGTTCAGCTATTCACTTTCCTAGACTCTGTCAGGCCTGGTGGAGGAGGTCCGATTGCCGTTACAGGTTCGCATCGAATTGAAACACCAGAAAATTTGACACGCCAAGGCGTTAGGAAGCAACTGAGTGAGATTGCCTTCTTCGACGATCTGCTCAAGAAGGCTCACGGAGACCGAGATGAAATCATAGGCAAAAAGGCGAAGATAGATGGGATTGAGGTTGAAGTTGTGGAGATGGTGGGTGAACCGGGAGACGTCTATTTTATGGACCTCTGGGTTTTTTACACAAGATTTCCTAATTGCAGCAGCGTGGCGAGAATGATGCTGACACAGCGATTTTGGCTCCAGGAAGTATACCAGAGATTAGGTCCTCGGATAGCTTGATTTAACATTCTGATCTGACGGCGTTCTTGGAATAGATCGTAAGAGGGGCTTTGAATTTTAATTAGCCCTGCGCTGTCGCCTAATACTAAATACGATTATGATGCATGTACTCTTTTTAAATCCTCTATAATCGTCCAAGCCTCTTGCCTTTTACCTCTTGCCTTGCCTTTGTAATAAAGCTCCTATATAAACCGAATTTAGTATAATATGAAATCCGGTTGTATGACCAGTGTAGAATGTAGGATGGAAAAAGCGAGCTTGATAGAACTCTTTGGGATCTTTGCAGTCACCAAGAATAGAAATAGCAATCAAATTAACCAGCGTTGCACTTATAGACATAATCATAACAAAACCCTCTACTGACTACTGACTACTGACTATTGACTACTAAATTTAAGTTAGTTATTTAACCGGATTTTATATAATACCAATTTGAAGAATCACTGCTATAGTAAAACCCTCACTGGAATAGACTTCCAGCCACTCATTTGTAACATTCTTTTTTCAAATTGGTATAACTTGTAATTCATCGATAATATGCAGGTTGGAGAATCCCGCAGTGTCGCAATCGCGCACCATCGGGAGTATGTCAAAAATCATAATTCAGACTATGAATAAAACCTTATTTAAACCAAAAAACAGAACACTATTAACCGGAGTCAGATGGGAAACCTATCAAGCATTATTGTTAGATTTAGCGGAAAATCCTAGTAAAAGATTGACCTATAATCAAGGAATATTAGAAATTGCGACTCCTTTACCAGAACATGAAATCAATAAAGGTTTTTTAGGACGACTGGTACAAACAACAACAGAAGTATTAGGGCTAGAAATATTGAGTCTCTGTTCGACAACATTAATTCGAGAAGATTTGCAAAAAGGAATTGAACCAGATGAATGTTATTACATCACCAATGAGGCATTAGTACGAGGGAAAATTAAATTTGATTTTAATATAGATCCTGCACCTGATTTGGCGATTGAGATTGATATTACCAGCAGTTCCTTAAATCGTTTAACAATTTATGCCGCTTTAGGTATCGGAGAAATATGGAGATTTGATGGCGAAGACTTATTTATTTATTGTTTGCAAGAAGGGAGTTATCAGGCTCAAGAACAATCAAACGTTTTACCAATTTTGTCTAAGTCGGTTATGTTAAAATTTCTCAAAAGACGAGGAGGAATAGGCGAAAATACTTTACTCCGTGAGTTTCGTCAATGGTTACAAAACCCGGAAATAAGCCCGAAATAGAACTAATACCAATTATCAAAAAAGAATGCTATGCTTGCTAGGGGCAAAAAATAAGCGTTAAAATCACCAAATCACCAAATATCGTGGATTTGCTACTATATATAGTATTTGGAAATAAAAAATACTCGTACATCAAAGTTTTTAGTAATTGGTATAATACCAAACCCGGTTAAATACGTATAAATAAAGTAGCCAGTAGTCAGTAGAGAGGGACAAATTAGAGTCTAAGGGAAGTTTTTCTCTCTTAATTATCAATCCGATGTTTTTTTCACTAATGCTCCGGACATGATATAATAATAAATCCGCTGATAAGGAAGTTCTGAGCGTTTTTAAGAACATCAGAAGCCCACACTAAAAGCGACAGCGGAGCGTGTGGGTACATTACTATAACTTGATTGATGGGAAGTCCCCGTGTCAACTTTGATCAATTTTCTGTGGTGGAAATGTTAGAAAATTCCCCACTGCACCAATAGTTTGATATCTTCTACCCTGAAATTCTGTAGTGTAAAAACTGAATAAAATCAAATTTTGACGTTGCGTTGCATTATCCATCAAACCTTTAATTGTTGTTCTTTGGCTCTTAATCAGCTTTTCGCAATTATCAATTAACTCCCTTGTCAAACCACTTAAAAAATCTGGAACTTGAGACTCTTTACAAACAGATTCTTTAATCTCAGTTGCTAGTTTATTAGAAGCATAATTAACATACTCATCTCTAGGAGGATTAGTAAATCCCATTACTGTCGCTGCTACTGTTAGAGCGATCGCTCCTGCTTTGCTTAAACCCCAAAACTTAGGTGGTTTGCTATAACCGCTAGATTTTTTATCCTGTAACATATTCATAAACTCCTATTATTTTATATAGTTTAGAGGCAGAAAATTATCAGCTAGTTGTCCTGACTTATAACAGAAAATCTTAGTTACTTTTCTCTTGTTGTTCTACTGTTAGCTACATCTCAAATGAGACTAATTTCCGGAAAAATTCTGATAGAGCAGAGCTAAGTTGAATAGTGTTCCTAATC
>JAJEAQ010000402.1 GCA_022822685.1 Trichodesmium sp. jk18x7bins.61 | reverse complement strand
ATCTCCCTTAAGAGGTGTGGCTAGGCAATTGCCATGTTGCCAGATGATTGCATTTTTACGAGGTGGTATGGTTGGTTTTGCTCCTCTATTACTAGCTTCTTCATAGCACTTACGCCGATCATAGGCTCCATCACCAGAGACTAGGGAAATTTTACCTTCTGCTCCATTCAGTAGGTCAGCAAATACTTGGTCGTCACTGACATTGTTGGTTGTTACCACCGCAGTAACAATCTCTAAAGCCTTCTGTTTGTCGTCCTGCTAATCCATACAAACTACCAATAGCAACCATTAATTCCATGGCTAAGTCACTATAAGTATTGGACGCGCCCCTACGTCCAGTCTGAGCTTGATTGAGCCATTTATCGTTCGCGTTTCATGTGCGTAGCAAAGCGGAACGGAGTTCTAGTGCCTCTGTAGTGAACCAAAATGTCAGACTTCCTCAGTGTATAATAGAAGTGGACAAAAAAATAGCGATTGCCTCCGGCACGCATGGAAAGCTCTTTACAATTGATAAGTATTTATTTAGAGAAGCTGTAAAGCAAATGAGGAAAAGCTTTGTGGATGATTATAGTGAGCTAGCAAAAAAAAATAAAGTTCCTAAAATATTGTTATACTTATCTACTCAAACTCCTTCATATGATGATGATTTTAGTGGTAGTTTTGTTCAAACTCATCAAGGTTTTCCCCATTTTATAAACTCATCAACAATAGAATGTATATTGCCTCAATTTGATGAGTATGTAGAGTTGATTTCATCTAGAGGTTTTCCCCGGAAACTTATAAGTAGGTTTACTGGAAAACCTACCACTAACAGCAAGGGAAATGCTTACAATGATTACTACGCATCATCTGAAATGCATGAATATCCACTCCAAATGTTGTTGCCTATATCTTCAAAGTATGTGAGCTAAAGTTAAGTAAATTCTATTTATTATTTCACCATATATACATATAATTTAGAACTAAATTCATCGTAAAAGATCACATTCAAAATATTCGAGAACATCTTGATTTTTTTCTAAAACCGAGCTAATTATTTTCAGCTCAGATTCTTGTAGCTTACTAATTTGCCGATCATTCATATTTTCAATTATGGATGCAGGATAATCTTTCACTTTAATCTTCTGCTCAGGACTACAGTACTTGATCTCTTCAAGTTCCCTAGCAATTTCATTGATAATATGAGATGGGTTAGAGCAAAACTTTTCATAGGAGAAGAACATTATTATTTTTAAATTATCAATATTTTTGATCTGATACTTACTCCTCTTAACCCAATTCTTAGCTAGCTGCTTCAAGATTGATTCTCGCTGTGTATTTGTAAGATTGCTACTATCTTTATATCTTCTATAGAAAAGGCTAGAGCAATGAGCATAGGGATTCCGATTTGAAACTATGAAATTTGATGTCTTAAAATGCTGACTAATCTGCTCTGCTATAAGTATGTTTGGAGGTTACTTCTCTAGAATTAAACTAACTGTATCGACGAGACTATTAACCTGTTCAACTTTTTTTGACCATATATTTTTCACCTCTTTCCAATTAATTGTCTTGCCTGGATTCCATCTCTCTTGCTCCCAAACACTTTTAACTAAACGCATACCTTCGCCTTTCGGATGAAGAAGCATAGTATAAGGTGATGTATTCAAGAACTTAATGATAGCTGTTGAACCAGAATATGGAGGAGAAAGTAAAAACAAGTATCGGATTTCATTCATATTAATATATTGCTTAAAGGGGTTAATAATGAGCTTTGTTTAACTCCCAATTTGGTGTTTGTTAATTATAGGATGAATTTGTTTGCTTAGGCAACCCTAGTCTGGCCGAATTTCCTAAGTCCTGATGCCTAATTCATCCCCCTACTAAGCAACGCCCGATAGAAAAAGAGCGAACGCTCTTTCTTACAAAACTTTACAAACAGCCTCTAAGGGTTTTGGCATAGTAGGGTTTGAGCCTGGAGCCGACATAAAACGCTGCGCGACATGAAACGCGAAGCGTGCCGGAGGCAGAAGCACTGTTAGTAAAGCGTTGTCATATTCTGAGTGAGATGAAAGCAGAAATTAAAAATTTGACTTACTATCATTGGCTAAAATTTTCCTAATTTATGAGGCAGGTATGAGAACCGGATTTAGTATAATATAACCAGACTCAGCAGTAGAAGGAGGCAGCACCCTCAGAATATTTCAGAACCATTGCCCTCCTTTTTGCTTTTTTGCATGCCGGCATGCCTTTAATGATAAATTCCCTTTAACCTTGAAACTTTGCTGCTTTCCTTCTACCTTTCTTCAGCGATATTTATCAATCAACTCTATAACTTTTTGGTCTTGAAAATTATCTGCTAATTGGCAAAGTTCTTCCACAAACGGCACATAATTCTGATTTAATTGCTTCAAATACTTAGCTTGTCTAACAATACCTTTAAAATTCCCTTTTGAAGCTAGATCATATAAAATATCTAACTCTTTTTTTGGAGGTGGAGTAAATCCAGCCAGATTTGTTTCTACTATTGTAGTAGATGCTGTTGCTTCTTGATAAACCCACTCTACATTCAAGTGTTTCTGAATAACTTCTAATAATTCTGTAGCTTGTATCGGTTTAGGCAGAAAATCATCTGCTCCTGCGAAAAAACTCTGATATTGAGCAGCTTCAAGTGCTCTGACAGAAGAAGCAACAATTAAGATATCCTTTGTATCTGCTGATGCTCTCGCCCGTTGCATCATCTCAAACCCATCTAGCACAGGCATAACTAAATCTGTAATCACTAAGTCTGGGTGAATAGCGCAGATTTTCTCCCAAGCATCTTCACCATCAACAGCTTCTATAGTTTTAAAACCTAGTGGTTGAAGCAGACTAACAATCACAGAACGATTTTCCCATCTGTCATCCACTATCAAAATTTTAGGTTTAGTACCTTGAATACCAATAATTTGTTTTTGGGGAGAGGCTTGTTTTGCGATCGCCCATTCATTAGCCAAAAGTAAATCTAATTCAAACCAAAACTTACTACCAATTCCCTTTTGACTTTTAACCAGAATATTACCACCCATAAGTTGCACAAATTTTTGACTAATTGCCAAACCTAATCCAGTGCCTTCTACCTTTCCTTTCCCTTCCCCTATTTGCTCAAAAGGCTGGAAAAGTCTTTGGATTTGTTCTGGTGTCATACCAACCCCTGTATCCTTAATTTCAAATCTGATGGACTCTTGTAGAGGATGATAGAAGTCAGGGAGTGACTGTTTCTGTGTAGTACAAGTAATAATAAAAGTCACTGTACCCTCTTCAGTAAATTTGATAGCATTACCAAGCAAATTAATCAGAACTTGTCTTAGTCTCCTTTCATCAGCACAAACTCCCATTGGCAGTTCAGTTTCAGCTTGATAGACAAAACCAATACCTTGAAAATCCGCTTGAATCCGACAAGTTTCTACCACACTTTGTAACAAAGTCGGAAAATGAAAATCTGTCAGATGAAGTTCCATTCGTCTGGCTTCAATTTTTGACAAGTCAAGTATATCATTAATCAGTGTGAGCAAATGTGAACCGCAACGGTAAATAATATCAACCTGATTTTTTTCGCCCTCTGGCAATGTGCGGTTACGTTGTAAGATTTGGGCA
>JAJEAQ010000179.1 GCA_022822685.1 Trichodesmium sp. jk18x7bins.61 | reverse complement strand
CGCTAAGACTGAGAAATAGATATATAAGGTGGGCAAAAAACCTAAATTTATCCTAGCTTCAAATAAGTTAATATTGGCCCACCCTACTACTACTCACTATCTACTGTAACTATCTTTTTTGAAATTGCTGTAATTAGTCGCCAATTGAAGATTCATACTTTCATTCAGCAATGCCATCAATACTTTTGCTTTTTGACTTTGGATTTACCCGTAATGTCACTAATTAGCCCTGAACTCCCATAGTTCCTGCTGCCTGACTATGAATAAAATAGTACAGGCTATAGCTTGATTTTGTCTGAGTTTTTGTTGAGTTGCGAAGCTCACTTAACAAAAAAATCAGTATTATGACTGATGCTATGAACATGATCAGGATTTAGACATTTACCCTATCTATAGCGTACAATTTTGTTAAGATTAGAAACATTGCCACTCTATATGACGCTGTTGCCTAAATCCCGATACTATAATGTTTGAATTATTAGTAATGTGAGCGCCTCGATCACAAAGTGGAGCCAGACGCTCACATTACCTAAAAATTGAATCTTGACATACCATTAGTGCATTACAGTAGAAATAACCAACTAAAGAAAAATACTCAGAGACTTACTTAGCAAAGCTTCTGAGTTTTGATTTCTACGGAATAGCACTAGTGATGCTAAGAGCAAATTATCATCCTAAGTGCAAGAGCATGAAAAATCAACAAAAATCTATATCCCTACTAATACCCATCCTAGTTGGTATTGGAGTAGGCATTTTGCTTGGTGGTTTATTTCCAATAGTTGGAAGTTCACTAGAATTCATTGGCGAACTCTTTATCAATGGTCTATTAATGCTAGTGATTCCTCTAGTAATGACATCAATGATTATTAGTATTAGTAGTCTGGGAGACATTAGACAAATTGGAGGTATTGGTGGCAAAACAATTTTTTTCTACACCATAACCACTGGTATTGCTGTGCTAATTGGTCTGATTATGGTTAATATTATTCAGCCAGGGGTTGCCAACACTGATGCAGCAAGAATTGCACAACGGGGGGGACAAATATTAACAGATGTGCCATATAGTATCGATCAAGATATTATTACCCTCCAAGGTAGCACTTTTCAGCGTGCCTATGATGAGCGGTATAATGTAATTTTATTAGACCAAAATGAAATTCATGGTGCTATCAAGTCAGGAAAACAACCTTCAGATAACAGCTTAAGAATTTCTGAATGGACTAATTTAGAAAAAGATACCGTTACCCCAAATCAGAGCGGTAGTGGCTTAAAAGTTGACTTAGCAGTAGCAGCAACAGTTAAAGATAAGGATGAACGTTCAATTTTTGATGTACTCAAAGAAGTAGTGGTAGGTTTACTACCCCGCAACCTATTTCAAGCAATGGTAGAAAATCAGGTTTTGCCGTTGATTATTTTCTCCCTATTATTTGGTGCGATATTAACGACTTTGGGAGAACGAGGTGAGGGTGTCATTATCATGTTTTCAGCGATAAATGAAGTCATAATGAAAATGATTCATTTGATTTTATTAGCTGCACCTGTCGGTATTGGTGCATTGATCGCATCTAGATTAGGATTAGCTGGTGGTTTTACTGGGTTTGCTACAGAATTTAGCAGTTTGAGCAAATATGCTGCTTCTGTAATTATTGGCTTGTTTATTCATGGTGCATTGGTTTTACCAATAATTCTCCAAGTATTCGGCAAGCGTAACCCATGGCACTATGCTAGGAAAACTGCATCAGCTTTAACCACTGCGTTTTCAACTTCTTCAAGTTCTGCGACTTTACCATTGACAATGGAATGCGCTATTCAAGGAAATCACATTTCACCTCGTACTGCGAGTTTTGTACTCCCACTAGGAGCAACTATTAATATGGATGGCACTGCTCTATATGAAGCAGTAGGTGCAGTATTCATTGCTCAAGTCTACGGTATTGAGTTGGGTGTGGGGCAAATGGTGGTGATTTTTTTAACTGCTACTTTAGCTGCCATTGGTGCTGCAGGTATTCCGGAGGCTGGTTTGGTGACAATGGTGATTGTGTTGCGGGCAGTTAATATTCCGATTGAGGGAATATCTTTGATTTTGGTGATTGATTGGTTTCTAGACAGATGTCGCACTACTATTAATGTCTGGGGTGATAGTATTGTTGCTGGTGTCATTGACACTTTAGAAAGGCCTAAAAGTCATCGGGTTATAACCAAAGAGGAAGAAGAAGTAGGGGTGGTTTTTGACTAACGCGTATAGAAACTTGTAGAATTGGAATTCATCTCCCCAATAGTCTACGCTCAATTCTGTCCGGAACACATCTCCCGAAGTTTCCTCGAATTATGAGGATAGGAGACAAGCTAGAAACATAACTCTACAAGTAAATTTAAGAGACATTGAAATGACTTCTATAGAAGTTGCTTTTTTCCCTATCGCCCGCGCCTGCGGGCGATATATTTGTCTAATAATATTACTAGGTCTTAATGTGTGCTTATATCAAATCTGCTAGCATCGGTATAGTTAGTCAGTAATCATAATTCAGTAGGGAAGAGAATTAGTAAAGATTTGGTAATTAGGTTGATCGGACAATTTTTTTATACCTAATTAAACGGATTTGATATTATTAGCCCACTAATTAATGTTTTGCTTATGATTTAACTCCTTGGCTATCCAACCACTCCTGATATTTTTTTTGATCACTACCGAATGAATTTACAGATACAATCCTCGAAGGTATTGGAGATAATGGAGCATCTATGGGGTTATATTGACAGTAACAAATTACAATCATTCCAAAAGATGTATCGTCTAATTCTGGTACATAAGTTTCAACTCGAACAACTTCCCAGTCTCCTTTTTTATAATGGGTGCTGTAGCCATGAAAACTGGAGTTGTGTTCTTCAGATACCTGGACATATTCGGTAAAGCGATCGCCTACTTCTGGAATAGGGCTATCACTAGAATCCCAATTTTCTTGCAAAATTTTAGTCAAAGCTTGTGTGTGCTGTAGTTTTCTGCCATTCCAGTGAGGCTGGTTTGTATCTGCCTTATAAACTATCCATTTGCGCATTACTGCTATTCCTCCTCCGTATAATGTTTGGGAAATTCGACATTACCTTCAAATACACAATCCACCTCAAGAATTGGATCGTTGGTTTCTTCTATATCTGTTAGCTTCCAACCATATTTCTGTTCCATGTGTTCACAGTCGTCGGGATTTACTGCCCCATGTCTTGATATGTTTTTGTCGCGATCGGATCTAGGTTTATTTGCCATCCTTACACCTCCTAATCTATCACACAAGAGGTGAACTGGGGCTTAATCTCAGTCTCAAACTGCTCACTCAAGTGACCATTATATAGGTATTGATCTCGCATCAACTCTACTTGCAATTGCGCTTGGCAATAGTAATTCTGGGTAAGAGAGACATGATTGGCCTCTTCAAATTCTAATTTGGCCTCCTGCAAACTAGATATGGTTTGATTTGCTGGGAAATTTGCAATTCGAAACTGCTGGCCAGCTTGACGTACTAGCCTATATATCGCTAATGTCATGTTAAGTCCTCCGGTTATTTGCGGTAATCGGCGGGCCAGGAGTTTCAAAGAGTCGCCACTCTTTGAACTCCGCCTACTGAAAAAAAAAGAATTGATCAAGGTGTGTCAGACTAAAGCCTGTTCTGTTTCCTTGTCTATATATATATGGCATAGATCAGATATTTGTAGCTGTAAAGCACATATTTGTAAATAAATTGATTTTTTTGTATATAAGATTAATATATTTGTGTGTAGTTATTTAGATGCTAGATGTCCAAAAGATTTCATATAACGTTGCCTGATATAGTTGCGGCTCAGTTGGAGGCTACAGCAAAGAAGCAGGGGAGAAGTCCGGCAAATCTGGCTGCGTTTTTAATCGAAGTCTGGTTAAACTCGTATCAAATATCAGTACAAATGCCAACTTCTCCCAAAAATGTACTGGAGTTCAAACAAATTTTGTTTGGGTTGAACCTAAACGAGTAGGCTCAACAAGCTTTAATTCCGGTGGAAAAATTAGAAGTTGTTGCTGATGGCGAGTATCCAGATACCGATACCTTAATAGGGCTAGGTAGGATATTACCAGGTTGGGATACTGAATCCTTGTTAAGATTACGCGATCGCACATTTGGCACAAGTAGATACAATTTCCCCTAACTCAATCTCTAAATCAATAGACATCTCCAGAAATAGAGTCAGCCTTTGAGATTCCTGCATTGGAAATGTCTAATGTCTAGTTTTTTAAAAAGGTAGAAATAACCTGCCGATGCTCATTCTTACGCTTAACACCTTTTAACTGTTCAATCAAACCCTTATTCTTAAAAAACTGAACTGTTGCCGTAGACATCACTCCTGCATTCTGAGCAATCTCAGGATATTGCTCAATATCAATTTCCACATAATGAATTTGGCCCTCAAACTATTGCACCACTTTCTGCAAAATTGGCTTCAAAGTATGACAAGGAGCACAAGTAGGAGCAGAATACTTAACCATAATTAAGCGATCGCTATCGTGGTAAAGTTTTCGCTGAGCATAACCACCAAGATGATAAGTAGCATTCGGATCAAAAGTTGATATCTCAGCCACCACTTCATCCTCCGACTCCTCAGCCGATATCTCCACTTTTTCTCCCTGAGCAAATTCCTGTGCCAAACCCTTAATCAGGTCAGGTGGCCGACCCCAGTCGGAGCCGGCCACCTGACCCGATCAAATAAATCAGGTAGTGGTTTGTCAAGATTAAAGGCAACAGGCAAAAGGGACGGCGTATGATGGTGCGACATGAAAAGCAAAACGCACACCACTAATCTCAAACATATAGTGGGGGACTCAAACCTTTTTCTAGCCTGACTTTTGCCTCTTGCCTCTTGACTCTTGCCTCGACCGTAGGGAGTTAAATTGTTGGGTAGTGGGAGCATCTTGCTCCCCCTGGTAAGGGAGACATAATTGTGTCAATTATGTCTTTTTAATTTGCTCTAACCTCTTGCATCAAATTGGTTTAGTGAGCCAGTATAGGAATGGAATGAGAGGTGATTTATAATAGAGCTGAAAGCAGAATTTTACAGAGATTTCTTAAATTTAGGCTATAGTCACCTAATCTTCAACCCGAATGCTTACTAAATGAACCCTAATACAATGTATGGTTGAGCAAATTACTCGTAACCCCAATCTTGATTTCCAACTAATCCATAATTCTCAGCGATTCAATCAAGGTCTTACTGACGGAGATGAACTGACTCAGCAGTTACAGGGAACAAGACCTGATTGGTGGTGGACAGAAAAACAGCCACGCCATAATGTTTGTCCTGGAGTCGATCGCAATGGTAAAATTCACTCCTTACCTTTGCCTAACTTGAGCAACTTTTCCCAACAAGACATAATAGATTACTTTGATAATACCTGGACGCTGACGGAAGTTTTATTCTCCAGTCTGCAAGGAATACAGCCATTTTATCGTTCTCCATACCATCATTTACGTCATCCCCTAATTTTCTACTACTGTCATCCAACTACCTTATATATAAATAAGTTAAGAGTAGCAGGAATCATCGACTCAGGGATAAATGCCTATTTTGAGCAACTCTTTGAAACAGGAGTTGATGAAATGTCATCCCACGACATGTCAAAAAATCAAATGGAATGGCCTTCTATCCAGGAGGTAAATGAGTATCGCAGGAAAGTTTATCAAATTGTTCTAGACGTTATCACCACTCATCCTGATTTGGCCTCTGGTCAAGGTCGGGTCAGGTTGAGGCTGTCGCCGACATGAAACATATTTTGAACCTTTTGCTCAGTGTTGTTTCCCTTGTTGAGCCTGTCGCCGACATGAATGAGTAGACGTTTGGGCCAGTATTCTTGAAGCGAAGGGTCGTCAGGACTAGCTGGCCCTTTGACTTTGAGCCTGTCGCCGATATGAATATGTGTCTGCTCATGGGTGTACTACTGATGTTGTAAAGTAGGAAAATTTTGTTTTTCCTTCTTCTACCAATCCCTTGACACATGTTCAGGTCGCGCGACTGGCTCAATGTCCATTCCGTCCCTTTATGTCGTTTGAAATATTTGTTTTTGACCCACTTTTTAGATTTGTTGGCTCCAAGAGTCGGAGCTTTCATGTAGCGAAGCTAAAAGCGTTTTAGCTTCCCTACATGAATGGGATGCCGCCTTTTTTGCCCAATTCCAGAGATATTGAAACACCCGGTATTGGATATAATTAAAGGTTTCTTTGCTAACGGCTCCTCTGTAATAGTT
>JAJEAQ010000417.1 GCA_022822685.1 Trichodesmium sp. jk18x7bins.61 | reverse complement strand
CTCTAATATGTATAACTCTATCTTTGATAGTATAAGTATTTCACCTGATTTATTAACTTTCCGAGTATTTGTGTCAGAGTATTTAACAATGAAGGAATCTGACAAACTAGATTGCCATTTTTGGTCTCAGAAAGAACATTTTGCGCTTGTTAAATATAATCATCTTTGGTTGTTCGATCATTTGTATGAAAATTCAAAGCAGCTTTTTGATAAAAAAGTCGCCGATCAATTTTTTAGCAAAAAAGTAAATGCAACATCATTAATAAAAAAGTATAATGACAATGCTGCTGACTTACCAGCATATAAAATTTCTGATAGGTTTGTCGAAGCAGGTAGTTGGCCAAGTATTCCTGCACTCTTAGTTGATGACTTAGATGCAGTCATACATGAAATTTATGCCAATGATTTTGAGTTATTTTATCGACTAGAATCTGAAAGTTGTTTAAAAAATCAGGTTCATAGATAGAGTTAATGTCTATGTTTAAAGGAATAATATAGTTATGCATGTATGTTTTTCGGAGCATCAGTTATTGAACAAAATCGACATCACTCAACACAAGAAATAACTGGTTATGCCACATACTTTTCAGAAGTTATAACTTCGGATAATGATATCATTACATCAAGAGTAACATCAGGATCGAATATGATTGATGATGCGGGAGTAATTTATGTTCATCGTGTTGTTGAATTGCAACCAGATATTTGCGTAATTGATTGGGCTACCCCCACCAAGGATGACTGTGATTTAAGCTCTATTGAATTTGTATACTCACAATTACTCTCAAATAAGATTATTCCTTTAACAGTAATTTTTCCAAGGGCAGATAGAGAGCAATCGGTAACTCCTATATCTTTAAAATTACGAATTTTTTGTGATAGTTATCCATTACCATTTGTTATGTTAGCCAATTAATAACTAAATCAGACTTAACTTTGATTTTAAGAGATACTGTGCATACAAACCCAGAAGGTGCAAAAAGATATGCTCATTTATTGCTTGATGCCATCAAAACAGCAAATGTATCACCAAATATATTCGATCAATTTTATGCCAAACAAAAAACTATTTTTTGTGAAAAAAGTTAAGCCAACTGCTAGGATAAAAAATATTACTAAGGAGATAATTATAAACTTTGAATCTGTTAATAACAATGGAAAAGTTAAATTCCTCCTTGAACAACGAGTTTGCCCTTGGAGTGCATTTATTGATGTGTACATAGCTGAAAAAGAGAAAAGCGATCGCCTCTTACAAACACTTACTATCTATGATGTCTGGTGCTGGCGAGAGCGACAATCCTTAAAGGAGGTTACAGATTTGATTTCTTTGCCAGTCAAAACAATCAAATTGCGTCAGTCAAACAAGCTGCCAAATTATGGTCAAAATCGAGAGAAATGTGACTTTGATAGTCATCCTAAACATATTAGACCAAAAGGAGAGATTTATTCATGCTCAGAGGTACTGAGCATCTTGAATCTAGTGTAACTTACTAAAATCTAAGTATCGTGAGGAATTCTTTTTATGGCTTCAATTAACACTGTTCTTCATATTGGAATTGGTAAAGCAGGTAGTTCAACTATACAAAAATTCTTTTCTTATTTCCGAAAAGAATTGGTAAAAAAATATGTTTTATCCATTTGATATAGTAAACAGGAATAAACTTGGAGGAGATAATCATAAATGTTTGACTATGATTTGCATCAATTATAACAGGGATAATATTGTTTTAAAACAACAAAGAGTTTCCTCAAAAAAAGAAAAATATGATTTTAACCAACTTGTTCTCAATCTTTATGCCAATCAACTAAAAAATCTATCTGAAAATGTGAAATGTATCCTGTCAGCAGAACATTTTTTTGGTCAGTCCTTACTACAGAAGAATCAGTTATTCGTCTAAGGCAAAATTTAGAAACACTTAATCTTAGAGTTGAAAAATTTATTATATATATACGAGAACAGTTACAGTGGTTAAAGAGTTTTACTCAATAAAAAAACTAATTGAAGGAAGTGCGACATCGTTATAAATACCTTTTAGGGATGATAATGTAATTCGCTCTAGGCTTGATTATCTTAAAATTATTAAGCTTTGGAAAAGTTGTTTTCCAGAAGCAACAATAGTTCCCTGAATATTTGAGCACACAGCATTTGAAGGAGGACATTTGATTTATGATTTTTTGAGGAGAGCGTGTGCTCAAGAAGATGTATCTGAATATTGCACTGGTTTTGATTTTGAGCAACACTCTAATGTTTCAGAATTTACTCTAGAAGGGTATTTGCTGCTAGCATTGTTTAATAATGATGAAAAAAACTCAAGAAAGAAACCGCTTAATCAACATGGAACATATACATTTCCTAGAACAGCAATAATGGAACATTTGCGAACAAAATTTAATGGTAAACCAGATCATTTTTTAGTAAAGATGTTGCCTTGCGAATCAGGAATCTTTTTCAAGATTATAACGAAAAAATTAGAAAAGAATACTTGAGCTTGCGTAGTATTCTTTTTGATGATAGTTATCTTTAAAATTTACCAACTCTGCCTGTTTATTATGAATTATCTTCCTCTAAATTAGTTGAGTATCTATATGAGACAATTGCCTCATCAAATAATAATTATTCAATAAAATCATAGAGAATCTTGAAATTTCAGGCTAGATGAATCTATGTAAAGGAGTAGGGCAAGACAGAATCTGAAGCACTAACCTCTAGATGTGATCGCCTCTATTCTAGCGTCAAGACCATTGCTCTTATCAATCGATTTGTCCTCTATATTTCACATACTTGTGTTTTGCTATGACTAGCTAAACTTATTTTAAATTTTATAATTACAAAGCAAGTATTTAGGATGTGGTTTTTAAAGTTTAAGCTTAATAAATATGAACTCATGAAAAAAATTAATCTTTTATTAATTAGTGTACAAAAATCAGGAACTACAAGTTTGCATCGTTACTTATCTAAGCATCCTGACATACATATGTCATTTCCACAGAAAGAGCCTCGTTTTTTTACCAATCAAAAAGGCAAAAAAATACTTGGCAAAATCTGGAAGAAAAATTGAATCAAGACAAGATATTCTTCAAAAGTTAATGCTCAAAGGATTTAATGACCAATTTTATTTTGGTGAATCATCAACAGCATATACGATAGGAAAAAATGCTTTGCAGTATGAGTTCCCAAGGAAAGTTTTTAATTATAATCAAAACATTAAGATTTTATATATAATTATAAACCCGCTTTCAAGAATTGTTTCTTCCTGCAAGCATTTACTCAAAAAAGGAAATATGGATTGGGATGTTTATCTTGATTATGAGCAGCTTTGGGAGCGCGATCTTTACACATCAATGTATTACTTTCAGTTAAGGGAATGGGCTAAATACTTGAGTTGATCATCAATTCATGTTGTTTTTTTTTGAGGATTTGATCAAGCAACCTGAACAATGTTTTATAAAGTTGTCTAATTTTTTAGAAGTTAGCAATGAAATGATTGACTGTAAAGCACATAATGTTTCACCAGATCGATCAAGTTTATATTTTAGCGATGATTCTTATCATAGACTTTTGGCTGCAATCAAAGAAGATTGTCCTAAACTGTCAAATTTGATTGGAGTTGATGTCTATGATAAGTGGAATTTTAACAAGTAATGATGGGTTCGTTAACCCTAACATTATATGGAGATTATTAAGATGGCAAATAAACCACCAATGCAGATTTCAGATTATGTTTAGACAAGGATGCTTGGATCTAAAGCTACTAATGATTTTATATTAGAAAAAGTGGTACTCCTGTAGATGTAGTGATAAAATTACGATGAGGCGATGGCTTCATTATAATGATGAATAAAGTACCAAATAGCACCTAAATGATTTTCTAGTTTTTTAGAAAAAGATCAAGTCTGACTACCGATAAATTCTTTGACGTCAAGCATTATTTAACCTTTCTATATAAGTGGTTAAACCAGGTTCTTTTCCCACTGATTTATGCCTTGAGTCAGGGAAAATCTGATCAGAAGCTGACCAGAAATCTGTGTAACAAACTGCACATTGCCTGTAGACTCCCGGCCATGAATTCCACAACATA
>JAJEAQ010000299.1 GCA_022822685.1 Trichodesmium sp. jk18x7bins.61 | reverse complement strand
TTTCTTAATAGGTTTCAATCTAATTCCAGAATTTACTAGCCATTTAACTCCTCCAGAAAAATTAAAATATGATACTGAAACATCATTAGAACTTGTGGCTGATAACGACTCACTTGTACCAGGTGAAGGACGCTCAGAAAGAAGAAACAATAAATCATGAAATACAGCATTTGTATTCTTCATGAATGCTCAAAATTGCGACAATAATCACAGCAATTTGTTAAGAAAAAAACCATTGTGGTGCAATCTATTTTCAATATATTATCTGACTTTACCTAAAGCGATCGATCGTTCTGCTGGGATCTGCTCCTAAACCCCCTCATACAATTTCTGAACAAAATAGGCGTGATCCCCCAATTCAAAAAATGGCGTTGGTGAATAGAGAATCCTATGGGATATAAAGTGTTGTCAACTTCAAGAAAAGATGCAGTGCCCCAAATGCCAATCTTCTGACAATAGTACTACTTAAAATTTAAGACTGTGCCACTTCTTCTCTAAGCCATTACCCATTCACCAATGCACGAAAATGAGCTTGTTTGCGGGCTATTCCCAGTAGAACGGATAACAATGTGAGTACATCACTATACTATTTATAGCTAAAATCAAGAACAGGAGATAAAGAATGTACTCATGTAACCAAAGAAAACAGCACCGATTCAGTTGTTAAAGCCCAAAAATCAGAAAATCGACACGAGGGCATAACCGGAGAACAGTTCAGTTCAGAAAAAACCATGGAAACCAGAATACATAAGTATAATGGACTTATTGAGTTCTTCAAATCAGGTAGTGCCGAACAACAGCTCAGAGACTTCACAACAAAAAAGAAAGGAAATTGGAATTAATAATAATAATTTGGAGAAACAGACAGATGCGATCAATGCAACAAAGCCACAGATGATTGGTGAAAAGTTAAATCTGCGATACTATGCTTCAAGTGCTGTTCAATGTATGCCTGATGGTGCTAAGAAAAATAAAAAAACATCCATATAGACAGAATAGGCCTCAAACAAAAGTCTGAAAGGTGCATAGAAAGTACCACAAATGGAGTTATGGCACATATTCAGTTCAGGAAAACATCACGCACACCATTCTTTGAAAGAATTTCCAGCAGAAACAGAACGCAGATACAACCTTTTAAGCAGAGAGGAGTTCAATGAAGAATTGCAGCAATACAGGAGTTACGCAACGGGGCTATGAATAGTGTTAATGTTAGCAATATAGAATCCATTTGAGTTCTCCTTACCTAATCATCAGCCTCACAGTTTCTTGGTTTTATTAAAACCCCACCCTTAAGGTAAACCCCCCCGCCCCGGCGGGGTTTTAATAGAATAAATAGTTCTTCAAGGCCATTATCAGGCCGGAAATTACTTGATATACTAGCTACTTCAGAGGTTGATTTTACTTGAAAAAGATACCTGCAGGGGCTCTATAGACAAATTAATACACTATATACTGTTAGTGTCTGAAAATTTAGATTGTTAAGATATGCACACTTTGTCTATTCCCACTTGGATTATTCATATTTCTAGCGTTATTGAATGGATAGCTGCCATTTGGTTTATTTCGATTTACGGGGATATTACCCATAATCGTGCCTGGTATGGCTTATCCTTTGCCATGCTGCCAGCGCTGGTAAGTGCTATGTGTGCTTGCATTTGGCATTATTTTGATAATGACCCTATTTTAGAATGGCTGGTTACTCTTCAAGCTTCTATGACTTTGCTGGGGAATTTTACACTATTGGCTGCTGCTTGGTGGCTCTTTTCAGAAAGTAAAAAGCAAAAGACCTGACTTACAGCACTTTTGAGGATGGTGAGGTACAGTAACAACAGTGAGTCTACCAATAAAATAATGCATTGTAGGCGATACTGCTTTTTATGTCCCGCAGGGAAACGCAACGCGACCTGATCGCGCTCAGCCAGAGTAAAAACTAGGTAGTTAGGCCACCTGACCAGTGGCATCAATTATCAAAAATCTATTTTTAACAAAAACATGAAAGCTGATTCTCTCGCTCTCAGACAAAAAATTATTCAAACTTATTTGAATAAAGAAAGTTCAATTGGTCAACTAGCTGCTCGTTTTCAAGTAGGGAAGAGTTTTGTACAAAAATTAATCAAGAGATATCAGGAGCATGGTCATATAGAAGCCAAATCTTATCGTCCTGGCCTGGAGAATAAATTAAAAGGTCAAGAAGAATTAATCAAAACATTAGTTCAATAAAAATCAGATGCTACTTTGAAAGAATTATGCTCTGACATCGAAGCTAAAATAGGAATAACTCTCAGTGTCTACTCTGTGTATGGAGCTTCAAAAATTAAATTTGACACGAAAAAAAACTTTTCGTAGAGCTTCATCAGGAGCCACAAAATATCTGAAAAAACGAGTTGATTATTGGGGAAAAAATTAGAGTTATCCCACCAGAAAACTTAGTATTTTTAGACGGAACAGGGATAAATTTAGCCATGAGTATAACTTATGGCCGTTCTGTGAAAGGAGATAGAGTTGATGATATTCGTCCCTATGAAAGAGGAACAAATTTAACATTAATTGGTGCAATTTCTTGGTCTGGTTTTCTCGGAATTATGACCATTGATAGTGGCACAAGTAAAAATGTTTTTCAAGTTTTTCTTGTTGGTGAAAAATTAAAGAAGACTGGCGTGGAATAGCAGCTCGTACAAGAGTTGCTTTAGAAATAGCATTAATGGAAGCAATTGAGCAAGTGACTATAACTGAGATCAGAAATTGGTTCACTCATTGCTGTTACTGTACCTCACCATCCTCAAAAGCGCTGTAAATTTCGTAGTCATTAGTCAGCGGGGCAACTTGCAGACGGTGGGTTTTTATGCCCATCTCAAAGAGTTCAGAATTTTATCGCTTCTAGCTCCTGAGAGACTGTTTGTAAAGTAAATATTAAGATAGCTAGGGTGTTGAATTCTGGTGGCCAGCGGCGGACAACTAAATATCTTGTGAGTACGAGGAGATATCGATCCAATTGCCCACCCTACGCAATAGTTTAATCTCAGTTTGACAAACAATCTCTGACTACTGAATCCTTATATTACAAGTTATTTTTTTAATCAAGATGATTTCCAAAGATACCCTCTTTGTTCTTTCTTTATTTCCCTATTTAGGCTTTCTCTGGTTTATGACTCGTTCAAGTCAAGTTCCTCGTTTAGCATTAATTGGATTTTATAGCACTTTGGTATTTGTGGGTGTGACTATCCCTGCTGGTATTTATGCTCAACAAGTTTATGATGAAGCTTTAGCAAATGTTGATTGGTTACATGGCAGTGCTGAAGTTTTTTTAACACTCTCTAATATTTTGGTAGTTCTAGGTTTTAGGGAAGTTGTATTACAAAAGAAAGAAGCAATAAGCCAGAATAAATCAGGAAAAATTCATTTGGCTACTCATCACAAGGACAAATCATAAACTCCCAAACTTATCGTTTAATTACTATTCCTATGAGTCATTGCTGTGAAAAAGCTCGTTGGGCATTAGATTGGTTAAAAATTTCCTACACAGCAAATCATGGTAATTTTGTTGATTCAACTGATATTTTGTATGATCTCAGTGCTACGGCTCCTACAGATAAAAATTATATCCAGATGTTCCAGAATTACGTCAGGAAGTTGAGGAACTAGAAAATTTATTTGATGACAAACTAATTATTACTATTAGAACATAGGGATATTTTTATCTGGTGAATAATCGTCAAGCTATGCGTCGCGGCTGGTGTTCTAATACACCTTGGTTTGAACAGATGGTATTTGCGATCGCCTTCCCTTATCTTTCTAATGTCGTGCCCAAAAAAAATTACAGATCACCGCTGAAAATGCTAATAGTTCACTAACAGAAATTAAACATATTTTTGACTTAGTTACTCAGAGATTGTCGGATGGTCGTTCCTTCTTGGTAGGAGATAATTTTTCCGCTGCTGATTTGACTTTTGCAGCCCTATCGGCTCCTGTTTTAATGCCACCAGAACACCCCAGAAAATCTTTACCACTGTCACAACTTCCTTTAGAAATGGCTAGAGTAATTCAAGATTTATAAGTGACTCCAGTCGGAAATTATGCTCTTCGTTTGTATCGGGAAGAACGTTATTTAATTAATAAGTAATGCTCAGCACTTCACCGATTATGTCTCAAGATACTCTTCGGTAATTTTAATTTGCCGAAGAGTCTGACTTTACAAAAACAGTTAAACTGCCTCACATTGCAGATAATAACTTTCAAGCGGTTATTTTAACTCCTATGGCGTCGAAAAACATGGAAGCCCGCCTTGGTGTGAATTGGAATTGGGGCCAAGAACCAAATTTGTAATTGAAATTCCCATTGCTCAAAAAGTCCCTACCGCTTCAATAGCTGCTTCTAGAGCGATCGCTACATGAGTCCAATGAGTGCCCCCCTGACAAAACAGCACATAGGGTTCTCTCAAAGGCCCATCGGCGGAAAATTCAGAAGTAGATCCATCAATAAAAGTGCCACCTGCCATGACCAAATGACTCTCATATCCAGGCATCGGTGCTGGTATCGGATCTAAATAAGACCCCACTGGTGAATATTGTTGAACGGCTCGACAAAAACCAATCAGTTTCTCTGGAGAGCCTAATTGTATTGCTTGAATCACATCCCGTCGTTTTTCCATTGGCAGAGGATTAACTGGATAACCTAATTTGTCAAATACATAAGCTGTTAGGTGATTTCCCTTCATTGCTTCCCCTACCATTTGAGGGGCTAGAAATAAACCTTGAAATAGCAGTCGATTTTGATCAAAAGTTGCCCCACCACTACTACCGATACCTGGTGCTGTTAACCGACAAGCTGTAGCTTCTACCAAATCTGCTCTACCCGCCACATATCCACCCGCCGGAACTATTGTGCCACCAGGATTTTTAATTAAAGACCCCGCCATTAAATCCACACCTACTGCAGGAGGTTCCCTCTCTTCAATAAATTCACCATAGCAGTTGTCCACAAAACAAACTGTCTGGGGATTTTGTTGCTTTACTAACTTGACAATTTTTTCAATTTCTGCTATTGACAAGCTAGCTCGCCAAGAATAACCACAGGAACGTTGGATGAAAGCCAGACAGGTTTTTTTTGTAATTGCGGACTCCAAACTTTCCCAGTCTACCATGCCAGTTTCTGTTAGAGGTAATTCTCGATAACTAATGCCAAATTCTTTTAGGGAACCTTGGCCACCTGGTCTGAGGCCAATTACTTGTTCTAGGGTATCGTAGGGAGATCCAGTAATAGACAACATTTCATCCCCAGGCCTGAGAGTACCAAATAAGGCACAGGCGATCGCGTGAGTTCCAGAAACAAATTGGACTCTCACTGCTGCAGCTTCAGCTCCCATCACCTTAGCAAAAACCTTGTCTAGAGTTTCTCGTCCCAAATCATTATGACCATAACCAGTCACTCCTCCAAAGTGGTGAACACCTACTCGATAATGACGAAACGCATCTATAACTCGTCTCAGATTTTGCTTGACTGAAATATCAATTTCTGAAAATATTGGAACCAGGTCATGTGCTGCTGTTTGTAGATGTTTAAAGCTGTTCATGTTGATTTGTTTTATTTGTGGTATGCTAGTGAGCATATTGCTTTTTTGAAACGGATCAAATCCACACTAAAATCAATATGTCCTTCCCCTAAAAGCTTAGAGCTCAAAAAAGAAGGAATCACATTCAAAGGAATCAATTCAGTTTTTACTGGAAAGCTGTAGTTATGACTACATTTATAGTTCAATTTCCGTTTAATCCTAAATACTAAGTTTGATTCTAATTTAAAGTTATCAAATGACTAGACAAAAAAACTCAAAAAAAATATTCTGTGTATCAAGGTTATAGATATATAATCCTACTTTTTTTGGCTCTGGTTAAATTGTCATATTAAATTGAGAATACTAAGATACTGCAAGGTAATGATTTCCTGTATAGCAGTTTTTTCTAGGGAAATTATTCTGTATAATCATTCTTCTGTAGTGGATTTAAGCTACGAAATTTAACTTGGCTGAGGGTGTTTGTCTAAGGATATGTGTTGACTTTCTGCTTCAAATCGATAACTTTAGTAGTTTTTACTAAAAAACTATTTTCTACATCAGACACACACTTTTTTTGATTAAATTAGCTCTGCTGGGGGCTATGTACTCCTTATTATTTAGAGATTTTTATGACAATTTCAACATCGGAAAAACTGTCTATTGATTGGTATACAGTAGGTTTTATGGCACTACTCCATATTGGAGCGCTGTTTGCCCTACTGCCAGTTAACTTTAGTTGGACCGCAGTTGGTTTAGCAGTATTTTTTCATTGGGTTACAGGTGGCCTAGGCATTACTTTAGGATTTCATCGTCTAGTGACACATCGTAGTTTCAAAACTCCTAAATGGGTAGAATACCTCTTGATTTTTTGTGGCACACTTGCTTGTCAAGGTGGAGTTTCTGAGTGGGTAGGTTTACACCGCATTCATCATGCCTACTCAGATCAGGAAAAAGATCCCCATGACTCTCATCGTGGCTTTTGGTGGAGTCATATGGGCTGGATGCTTTATAATCTACCAATCAGAGCTGAAATTCCTCGCTATACAAAAGATATAGCAGATGATCCTGTTTACAAGTTTTTGCAAGCAAACTTTATTCTGATTCAGGTTGCTTTTGGTATTTTGCTATTCTTTTTAGGCGGTTGGTCTTTTGTAGTTTGGGTTATTTTTGCTAGGATAGTGGCTGTTTTTCACTGTACTTGGCTAGTTAATAGTGCCACTCATAAATTTGGTTACCGTACCTACGATTCTGATGATTCTTCAACGAACTGTTGGTGGGTAGCGGTACTAACTTATGGTGAAGGTTGGCATAACAACCACCACGCTTTTCAATATTCGGCACGTCATGGTTTGCGATGGTGGGAAATTGATACAACCTGGATGATGATTCAATTATTACAAAGCCTGGGTTTGGCTACCGATGTGAAACTAGCAACAAAATAGTTTTAAGTTATTCCTAATTATACCCCTCAAGGGAACATTACAAGGGTATGTTTTTTATATTTTCCACCAAAAAACTTCCCTTTTTTGGTGCATAGCTGAGAGTGTTGAAACTCTGATTATTTCCTAGATTTATTGAATACTCCCCAACGCGCATCAAAGATTATAGTTGAGGATTCCTTGTAGACTTTAACTCAATACGGTTCACTTAACAAACTGGCGAGAAAATAAGCCCTCTCCCGAGAGAGTCGCCTCAGGATGAGAGCCGCAGATACACATTAGGTATTTAACAGACATTATAATCGCAGTAGACATAGAACAAACTCCAAACAACCATACAACCGACATATAAATACAAACTCAAACCCCATAAACACCCTTCATGTAGGGAGAT
>JAJEAQ010000566.1 GCA_022822685.1 Trichodesmium sp. jk18x7bins.61 | reverse complement strand
TTAGCGGGTGGTCCTCGCTTTATAGCTTCACCCACATTCTTAACTTAGTTATCCGCTCTGTTTTGGGTTACAGAGGCTGGACTCTAGCCATACACCTTTAGTTGCTAAAGGTTCCTGCTAGAAACGGACCGCACAAGTCATACCATTAACGTACATTTTCAAACATTCTCTCTTAAATTGGTCACTATAACCTTGATGGGGTTCATAGTCTGTAATAAATTGACGAGAACAATTTACACAAATGTAATTTGGCTTTCGGTGTCTATTCTTACCATTTTTACGGATATGTTCCGATTTACATTCTGGACATTTCATAGCGATCGCTTGATACTATCTATTTCACCTTTTCATGTGGCGAGGTGCCGAAACAAATTCATAGCCTAATTCAGCAACACCCAACATTTAAGTGTAATCAGGTTAGGGAGAAAACTGAATAATTTCAAATCATTAGATTACCCTCAACCAAAAAGTTTTGAGAATTGTAGAGGAGAATAAAACATTGATTCAGCATTTGATATTTTAGAATCTCTATTTTACCAAACATTTTATCTGAACGAATATCCAAATGCTCTTGACGAGTTTGCTTCTGCCTGGGAATACTTCACAGAAGTTGGCATTCCAAATAATCACACCCCTAATTCTGATTATGATGCCACATATTTTCTCACTGAGATGGAAAACTTTATCGGCACAATCGAAAGAGACTTAGTGATTGCCGTAGAAGGTGATTACATCATCTCAGGTTCCAGTGAGAATGATGGTATATACGGTGCTGACGGCAACGACTTACTTACAGGAGATGATGGTGATGATATTCTGGAAGGAGGTGAAGGTGATGATATTCTGGGAGGAGGTGATGGTAATGATACCCTTAATGGTAATCTTGGTAATGACTTGCTTACAGGTTGGAATAATGATGCTCAAATCAGTGGAGATACAGGCAACGATACCCTACAAGGAGGAGATGGTGTAGATACTCTCAACGGTGGGGATGATGCTGACACTCTCAAAGGCGGTAATGGGGAAGATGTACTCAATGGTGATACAGGTAATGACTTGATTGAAGGGCAGGCTGATAACGATAAGTTGAATGGTGATGATGGTAATGATACTGTTGCCGGCACCACCTCCAACGATATAATTGATGGCCAAACAGGTGATGACTTGCTTACAGGTTGGGATGGCAACGATATAATTGATGGCCAAGGTGGTGATGATTCTCTCGCAGGTTGGAATGGTGATGATACGCTTAACGGCGGAGATGGAGATGATATTCTTCAAGGTGGTAATGATAACGAGATCCTAGATGCAGGCAGTGGTAACGATCCTCTCAGAGGTGGGGATGGAGATGATACCCTTCGCAATGGAGGTGGTAAGGATATTTTCGTAGGTGGAAATGGTGCAGACGAGTTTGAAATTGGCACAAGTACAGGTGCTGGGGCGATCGCGCAAGCAGATGTTATTCAAGACTTTACTAATGGTGATGATGTCATCCAATTAATGGATAACCTAACTTTTGGTGACTTAGACATATCTGCAGGTACAGGCGATAATGCTGGGAATACTATTATTGAATTTACAGGAGAATATTTAGCTATTCTCGAAGGTGTTGATAGTAATAGTATAGATAGCAGTGACTTCATCTCGATGGTACCTGGAATGCTACCTGCTGAGTTTACAAGTAGTATCGTCAAATTTACTCCTTCAGATAGTGAAGCAACGATCGCTGCGAAAGGTGTACCTAGTATTAGATTGGGTAGTCAAACTATTTATATCGGCACTAGGCAAAGAACTAGCAACAATCAAGATCCAATTATAGCTAGTTTTGACAGTGAGAACCCTACTAATAACTGGGTGCGAACAGATTATGAAACTACTGGGGCAGATTCTAAAGGCAATGGTTTATTTTGGGATGGGGATGACTTATATGCTGCTTTCATCACTGACGGAACTCAGGGAAATTCTAGTGAAGACTTCGGCGTGCAGCTACCGATGCGACACAATCTTGGTTACGTAGTTATGGGCAAGGTGGAGGTGCACAAGTGAGTGTTGTGGCTCGGATTGAGCCTGCAACTGGAGAGATGACAGATGCAGCATTTTTTTCAGCATTGTTGAGCAATGGTAATAGTAATAGTTTGAGAGTTAATGATTTATCTCTCAACTTAGATGGTAATTTAGTTGTCGAAGCAGAGTCTTTCTTTTCACCACGCAACCCTAATGGTAGTCGGATGACTAGGGTGGATGAGACTGTGACTCCGCCTTTCGATTACACAGCAGTAATAAACCCTGATTTGACGGAAGTACTTAGCACTGCTGCTGTTGGTTGGGTGAATTAGATTGTTTCAGAGCAATCAGTTGTTATTCTAGCTGACTTCTTGATACAATTTCCCTCAACATAGGCGTGAATAAAGAATCTAGAGACATTCTATGAACCTATCCAACTATTGTTCAAACCCTTATATTAAGCCAATGAAAAAACAATGAAATCCCCAAAGAACGTATTAGTGGGATAGACTCATGGAATGTTTGGTAGTGCGTCAAGGAAGTGTGGGAATGGTAAAATAAGCATTGTCCCCAAATAGTTTCTATTCTTATGGAATGTCCTCTGTGTGGCCATCAGAGAGCTTCACAAGCATGGAAAAACAAGTATTGGTAGTCAAAGATACTACTGTCCCGAATGCCTACAAACTTTCACTGAAAATTTCGATACTCTACACTATCGCAGACAAATTGAACCAGAAAAAGTGTGCATGGTTCCTGGGCTTCATGTTGAGGGCAGTAGTTTAAGAGGAATTAGTCGAACAGTGGATCTGGCCTATAATACGGTAGTTAGTTTGGTGAGAGCGACCTCTCAAAAAGGACAGATAATTCATAATGCCCATGTACAAAATATCGAAACCTCACAAATCAGCAGTGATGAGTTTTGGACAAATGACCAAAAAAACAAAAACACTGTCAGCTTAATGAATTGACAGAAGGTGATTGTTGGATTGGTATAACTCAAGCATCATCCAGCGGATTAATTCTGGCCGCCAGAGTAGGCAAACATACTGAGGATTTCATTGAGAAACTCATAGTTAGCACTGAAGGTAAAACTGACTGTAAGCAATGGCATACCGATGATGGGGGTGGAGCTGAACGAGTTCTCCCCCTGGAAGTTCAGCATATTATTGGCCTATACCAGACCCAACAATTAGAGCGGACTAATGGAATCATTCGTCAGCAAACTGCTAGATGGCATCGGCAACAGAATAAATTTGCCTAGGTCTGGGAACAGACAGAGGTAACCGTGAGATTAGCGATGGGGTCGCCTAGCGGTAGCTACATCGCTTACTTCAATTGGATTTTGGTTCATAGTCGCAAAGGCAATACAGCAGCACAAAGAGCAGGGTTAGCGTTCGCCCCTTGGTTATGGAACGACTTGATTACTTATCCCACACTTTACTGATGCACTACCAATATTTTTATAAGTAAAAGGTAAGGTTTGCTTTTGAGTATGATACCAACCTACCCCAAAACCATCAGCATTTAGTAATGCTTCTTGCATTTCGCGTGGTTTATAACTTTGGACTATTAAAGAGTGTTCTGGTTGAGTAACAATAGATTCTAATAAAATTTTTTGACCTAGATAGCCTAGTAATCTACACATATCAATTTCCGATTTTATATTTCATTCTATAATATTGACAATTGGCCAATCATAGCATTTTATTTATCAAATTATTTATGAGATTAAAAATTATTTAAAAGGTGCTAAGGAAAAATTTTCTATTGATTATTTTGAGATTTTGGCCAGGAATCCCTATGACTGTGATAACTCCTAGAAAAAAAAGAACCCACCCGGTTGAACCTGATGGCGGTTTTGAATCTTAGATGTTCAAGTTGATTGATTATAGAGAAATAATTTAGAAAAATTAGCGATCGCTATACATAATTTACAGTAACTTTAAATCACAAGCAGTAACACTTACAGGACTTACGCATTTTGGGGTTTTAAACGCTATATATGATGTTTTTATTGATTTTTAATTTACTAGATATAGTGCTTTTGCGTAAGTCCTGACTTAATCTTAACTTGCCTGATGATATAAGTCTAAAAATGCTGTCAGATGAACTAATTATTTTCTGAACAATAGTGATCGTAACTACTGGGCAGACTTAAGATTAGATTCAATATCTTGTTTTGAGTTTTTTCATCTAAACGATTTTTGTCAAATGTTTTGAGTGCAGAAATGTTGGCTTTAGATATTTGTTTTGCAGATTTATTCAAAATCTTGAACAAATCTTTTTCTTTAACAGGTTTTGTATATGCTTTCATGATATCTTTCCCTAAATTCATGGTTTCAATTGAAATCAACAACTTTTGTTTTACCTCGAACTTAACTGTTGCGAGCGCGATTGATTATGAATTGTGGAGCAGGCTTCCAGTTTAGAGGCTCTGCTTTTAGCCAGCGGAGGAACTTGATCTTGGCGATCGCTAATTATCCGGACATGATATTGCATTTACTTTTTCAGCCTCTGCCTCTTGGCCATTAAACCAGGGGTTAAAACACCCCTGCTAACATTCTCCCGTATTTTTTTTAGATTTTCTGCAACTCTGGTCTTTCCTCAGCAATTATTGCCTGATCTACAGGGCAAACTTGCAGACAAATTCCACAGTCAATGCAGGTATCAAAATCAATCCAATACCAATCAGTTCCCTTAGTATTTTTGCCATGGCCTTCATGGATACAAGCAACGGGGCAGGCTCCAACACAGTCAGCAACACCTTCGCAAACATCAGTAACAATTGTATGTGCCATTTTAATTTAAGTCATCAACTCAAAAGTCAAAAAAAAATAACTTCCTCACCAGAGTTTCCCCAAAGTGAAAGAGCAATTAGTCACCAGGGGATAAATCCTGGCGTTAATATCAGGAAAAGTATGGATATTTCAACCCCAATCAATTCAGTACACTATCGGTGACAGTTGGATATTGAAACAGTTATCAGTTATCAGTCCAAAAAGCGTATGTATGGTGGAGGATTTAAACAGTTATCAAGTAACAGTCAACAGTTATCAGTAGTTCCGGTAATGATTTGAAGTTGCTCTTAACAAATAATTGTCCCCTACTTAACTGATAACTAATGACTGCTCCCTGATAACTGATAGTGTGGGACTTATACCCTATTCTAGCAGTACTTTTGCCTATTGCCTCTTGCCTCTTGCCAAGAGCTGTAGGGTATTACACCCATAATGCAGAAAGAAACTAACTACTGACTCCTTCTGCCGGAAACTGAATCACAAATTATTTTAGCTTTTCCATCAATGCCTCATAAATTTCGGATTTGGAACCAAAAACATAATTGGGAGCAGAAACCGTCATATCTGTACCACCTACTTTTCTGAGATGGTTAATTGCTGGCAGTAACATCTCTTGCTTAACAACGATTGTCACAGCATACCAGTCATTTATGTCTCCAGAATATACCTTAGCAATAGTTGGTCCTTGCAAACCAGCGATACCCATTAATTCACTTTGATACATGAGGCGATCGCCGATTTCCTCTGCCGACTTTCCTTGCACATTTGCAGTTATTGACACATACTTTTTCGACTGTAACTGCCCTTCCGTTAACTCTAAAAATACCTTAGTTGGAAACAACTTCATTTCACTTTCTTGCAATAGGCGCTTATTACCAATTAAACAAGCTTGGGAATTGAGTAGTGTACCTCCTTCAATTCGCTTTAAACGATTTTCTCTCAGAGTTGTACCAGTGCTAGTAACATCAGCAATCATATCAGCATATCCCATGCTAGGTGCTGCCTCCATTGCGCCTTAAACTGTTACTAAAGAAAAATGTACAATTTTTCATATAACCATTTCTGGGTCAGATTATGGTATTTAGTTGCAATCCTCAAATTTTTTCCTTTCTTTCTAAATAAGAGAGTTAATTCTGCTAAATCTTCTATAGAAGAAACATCTACCCAACTCTCAGGAACAGCCAAAACTAATTCACATTTACCATAACCTAACTTATCCCAAATTACTATCACATCATCATAAGATTTACCCTCTTCACAAACCACATCATAGCCTGTAATTCCTAAGTCCACACTTCCTTCTTGTACCTTTGTAAAAATATCTGCTGCTCTTTGAAATAAAACTTTCACTGGTGCTAAAGCAGGAATTGAACCAAAATATTGTCTTTCATTTGGTCTAGATACACCCAAACCGCAAGCTGACAATAAGTTCATTGTTCCCTTTTCTAATGCGCCTTTACTTGGTAAGGCTATTCTTAAAAATTGATCTGTTGTCATGTCATTTCAGGGTATTAACTATTTCTAATTTGATTTACTACTTCATTCAATTCTAAATTTTGCTGTTCTCCAGAATCCAGATTTTGCCAAAGTACTTTAGTACCTTGCTTTTCTTGGGAACTTAAAATAATTACAAAAGGAATCTGATGCTGAGTTGCATACTCGATATTGCCCTCAATATTTCTCCCGATCACATCAGTTTCTACTCGCCAACCTAGATGTCTTAATTTTTCAGCAATTCCCACAGAATAACTATAATCTTCAGAACTAACCCCAACTACCAAAACTTCAACAAATTGATAATTATTTAAACTCAAATTAGCTTTTTCTGCCAACTCTTTTCTCAGTTCCTCCATCACATAAGAAAAACCAGTTGCCAGAGTTTCTTGTCTACCTCCTAAACTGAGAACTAAATCATCATATCTACCACCACTACATAGTTTCCTTTCTACTTCTAAGTTCCTGTGATAAATTTCAAAAACCATGCCTGTATAGTATTGAAGACCTCGACTAATTCCCAGATCAATACCAATGAAATTTTGGTCTAGATTAAAAGCTTCTAAACTTTTGAAAATACTTTGTAATTGTGCCAAACTATAACCATCAATGCTGTAAGCCGAAAGGAGCTTTTCTGCTTCTTTAAAAATGACGACTGGTTCTCCTTTTAATTGACTCAATTCTGTCATAAATTATCATGC
>JAJEAQ010000656.1 GCA_022822685.1 Trichodesmium sp. jk18x7bins.61 | reverse complement strand
TTGTGGATTGGATAGAATCTTTAAAAGGTCTGAAAGAGGTAAAAATAGACAAAGAAGAAAGGACAGTTTTAAGCAGTAAACTGTATTTAGCAATTCTTTTTACTCAACTATATGACTGTATTAATTTAACACTTGTCTATGCCCCTTATTATAGAGATATTTTTGATATTGACCCTGATATATCATTCTTTAAATCCGCAGAAGAATTTTTCAAAGTACTGCCGTCATCTCCAATTATCAGTTCTGGGCAATTTTTTAAATATACTAAAAATATTTCTGATTCTAGAATACCAGGAAAACTTGATGTTGTTAGGTTTTATGGAATTGGTAGACATTTGCTGTATAATTACCATGATTTGTTTACTTGGAATAATATTCCTGGTTGTAATGTCCTGTTAATGTCGGGAACTTCTTGGGCAGGAACTTCATCAAAATATCATCTCCAAATCCCTGTAAATATTGTTCTGCGTCCTGATGATAATAGTATTAATACTATTATCAAGGGTTCAAAAGCATCTTTTGAACCTTCCAGAAAACCTACATCTGAAGTAATTAGGGTATCTGGAAATCCTGAGAAACAAGAAGCATTAGAACAAATAGCTGTAGATATTTGCAAAATTCGATCCAATAGTAAAACTAAATTAGATAATTGGATTGATAAAGTTGAAGGAGATAGAAAACGAGCTTTACTTTTGGTAGGTTCATATACAGATAGTGCTTTAGTTGCTGCTGTACTTAAAAGAGAATACCATGACAAAAATATAAACATTGTCGCTCTAGGAAGAGACAGTGATAATTTAACTGATGATGTTGATTACATCCAAAGAAGTGATGTTTCAAGATTTGCTGAAATCGAGAACGCGAAAATTTTGGTTGCTCCTATCCAGGCAATTGAACGAGGATATAATATTCTGAATGCCGAAAGAGTTGCAGCCTTTGGGGTAGTGGTATTTTTAGTCAGACCATTTCCTGTTCCGAGCGATCCTTTACTTTTGATTGGCTTTATCAATGCCTGGGCGTTAGATGCTCTGAATGAGGATAGCCCTAGATATATATTTAGAGAAAAAAATCAGGCTCATCCTAGTCTAGCTAGTTTAGGGAAAAAATATCGGACTCAGGCCAAGGATTACTGCCACAATATTATGGGATTACCCAT
The DNA here is from genome assembly GCA_022822685.1 of Trichodesmium sp. jk18x7bins.61. Classification (GTDB taxonomy): domain Bacteria; phylum Cyanobacteriota; class Cyanobacteriia; order Cyanobacteriales; family Microcoleaceae; genus JAJEAQ01. The sequence goes on along the minus strand of JAJEAQ010000656.1, from coordinate 3,853 downwards.
GCAATACTCAAGACTGACAGCAACTCCAGAGCTTGATATTCGCTCAGATATTGCTTCTACACTGCGAGTTATGATTACTCAAGTTGTAGGGCGGGCAGTGCGTGGAGGTGTTTGTTTCCACCTTTACTTTGTTGATAGCGCATTCGCACCAAATACAGCAGCAGGAAGGATTTCTGGCATAACAGAATCTACTATATATGATAGTGCTGCCAGTAGCTTGCTTGTAGCGATCGCTGACGAGGCTATGAAGTACAAAGATCATCCAGTAGGGAGTGCTTTGTACAAACCATTTGACAAATCTCTCATTGCTATGATAGGAGATTCTGTAGATGTTAAAGACGCAAATAATTATTGTTATGAGTGACGAAAAAATCTTACAAGAGTTAATTTATGGTTTTGATATTAATAAAACACTTCCTATCTGGTACACATCATTCCCAGAGTTTTTGTTTCATAATCTACATCGAATTTCTCAAAAAATTAGGAAAAAAAAAGAAGAGTCTTTAATCCCTGTAGCGTCATTAAATGATACGATTCGTGCATCTAGTGGAGTGTTATCAACAGGAAGAAATATAGCTAGGGAAGAAAACGAAATTTTGAGGCAATTTTGGTTAATGTCTCATGGACAGCCAATAAATTACGAGTCTATAAAATTAGTTTTATTATCTTGGCTAACTGTAGAATTTAGGAAGCGAGAAAATTTTTCAGACAAAGATTACGATGTACTTCAAGAAGCATTAGATTTAATAGAGCCATCCCAAGAAATTAGTTTAACTGATCTTCCCTTTGAGAAGATGAGCTTATCCTGGAAACTAACTTTAGCTGATGCGATCGCGGTTAATATTATTAAGTCTTCTCAAGAAGAACCTATCCCGATAGGAAAGGAAGAGTATCGGTTTATTAAATCCGCCAATCCAGGAGAAATACAACAATGGCCTCCCAAGCCACACCTCAAAAATGGTCAAGTGCAAGGATTTAGTAGTTTATGTTTTTACTTTCGGGTTGGTTATCGTTATTTTGATGCAGAGCCTAAGATTTATGTTCATCCTGTAATACGACGTTATATTGCTCAACCTTTTGAGCCTAAATACGATTGTGCAGCTACCTTGCATATTCAAGCACCTGCAGATTACTGGCAACCAACACTTCCTTTCGGCAGAAGCCTACAAGTGATTAATTTGATTAAAAGAAGTAACAGATATAGCTTTAGAAACAAAGTTTTAGATGTTTTGAACCGCTTGGAGGAAGGAAATGACTTAACTCCGGAAGCAGAGAAAATTATTCAAGTCATTCCAAAGCACGGAATCATTCCAGAAAAACCGGCTACTGGAAAATTGACAGTTTTGGTCTTAAAAACAACAGCCTTGCAAAAACCCACTATTATGAAAAATCCCGGAGCTGGTTTATTTTCCCATGATAAAAGATTGATTTTTGATTTTTTCAAAACCAGACAAGGGTTCTCGCCAGCAGATTCATTGAGTGAGTGCAATGTTACAGTTTCAAGGAAGAAAAAACATTTAACTCAAATACCTCCATTAACAAAATTTGCACGTGAAAATACACCTATAAATATTTTAGTGTCAATTCCTCAACATTTTAATAAATTGCGCGAAAAAGTATCTAAGAAGTTTGAGGAATTAAAATCAAAATATCAAGCTCAAAGTACTATTAATATTATTTTTGCACCTGACAATTTAGCAAACAGCTTTATTCGTCCCTGGCAGCGAAATGACCAGGAGGCAATAAGAACGAGGAAATCACAAATTACCAAAATGTTCGAAGCAATAGAAACTGAAAATAATTGCTCATTTGACTGTGCTTTAATAGCAATTCAAAATCCTGATTATCCAGAATACAAAAACGGCAGAAACGATCCCAAACTAATCAATACTAAAATCTTATCTGAACTAGGTATGGTGTGTCAGTTTCTTGTGACATCATACGACGAAATAAAATACGACAAAAAAACCTCTGAACAGAAAATAACATATGAAAAAGATAACAACATGCAATGTCGTGTTGAGAAAGCAATTTGCGATTTAATGAGACAATTAGACATACCTTGTCATAAAAAATTTGAAACTGTTAAACTGACAAACACATCCGAACTTACATCACCTGAGGAATTATTAATTGTCAGTTTTTATGTTCTTAGGATAACAGGCAAAACTGCATCTAATAAGATTGCAAAACTGATGCCAGTCATCACAACAATCAATAATAATACTGGAAAAATTTCTATTCTTTTGATGAATGCCAATAATCAGAACAATGAAGAGCATACACAATGGTTGTCAGTCAGGGAAGCAGAAATTGTACTCGCATCAGACGATTTAGAATATGTAGAGTTGAAAACTAATAGAGATAAAGCCTTACAAAGAGTCCGCACCTTTTTTGTGGACAATCTGAAAACTTTGTGTGATTCTAGCAAAGATATACTTTTAGTTGTACAAGAAGATAACATCAGGCAAGTAATTCCTAACTTATCCACTGAAAAATGCCATTTAGATGCACTACCTTTTTCTCCAACAGGAGATAAATCTGTTTTTGATCGCCTCAGAATAGTTATTGTCAAAGCTAACGATAAAGAAGTATCTACTGCATATAAAATTTGGAAAGACAAAAGGCATCCTTTTCTTGATAGAGAATCATATCCAGCTTATGGAGAGGGGGAACTTTATCAAGTCAATGATTCCATTTACATAAGTTTAGGAGACCGTGGGATGGAGCAACAAGGAGCTAATATTTCTAAGCTTGACTATTCTTTTAAAGAAGTAAAATATTATGAGAGCTGGAGAGAAGTAGTTGATGATAAGAAGATAAAAGATGAATATCCTGGTAACATTTCTTGGAAAAAGGTAATAGACAATTTAGATCAAAATTCATATGAGCCTTATACTATGGGAAAGGATTATACAAACGGTTGTAAATATCAAACTGACAAAGGATATTTGATCAAAGCTCAAAAGATTAAAAACCGAAATACCGTTTACTATGAACAAATTCTTAATGAGTGGTCGCTGCGATCGCACTTAGGAAAACCCGTAGAACTTATTGTCCAAAAAGTACCAAAAAATGAATCACGTCTGCGAGAAGGATGGGCGCGAGTTGTACATGAATTAAGATCGGATTCGATTCAGTACGAACATTCTTTAAAAGTCCCATTAATACTAGATATTCCCAGAAAGCTAGTAGATTACTTTAGACTGTCTGACTCAGATATTGTTAGAGGTGATTCTGATGATACAGATGAAGAGGAAACCAATGAAGATGAGGTTGAATTGTAACTATTTGATGATGATGATGATGTGGCTCGTTGATCTCCTTTTTGGTTCATCAGTATACCAATGTTGAGACGATATCAGTGGCATCGAGCCTCTGACTTTTAACCAATCTTCAACAAGAGCGATCGCGCTCTATGGCAAATCAACTATTCTATCTTTACCTGCTTTATAAAACTAATACAAAGCGTCAATAAGAGTGACAATTTGATGTAGACTTCTGGCCAGCTCATAAAGTCAAGGAAAATGGAGTGTAGAGAAAGCAAAACTTTATCAATACTGCATCCAATTAGCTCAAGTCTCTTTGGCCACCACTGCAGGGAGTTAAATTCTCAATCCTAACTCCATATATTTGAATATATGAGATTTTGAAGTGCAGAATCGTAGATAAAAAAAGAAAGCCCCTTCGCCAAAACTGACTAAGGGACAAATAACTATCAGGGTGCATCTACTAAACGTAGTATAACACCCCTGAGGGGTGATACACCTCATTTATATATTTTAAAATAATATATATAAATAATAAGTTATAAGTTTTTCTAAACCAAATACTAATCTATCTCAAAGAAAAG
>JAJEAQ010000466.1 GCA_022822685.1 Trichodesmium sp. jk18x7bins.61 | reverse complement strand
GTTTTGCTGACTGGTATGGGTAGGGATGGAGCAGATGGAATGGCGGTGATCGCTCAAGCAGATGATTTAACTATTGCTCAAGATGAGGCTACTTCTGTCATCTTTGGTATGCCTAAAGAAGCTATTATTCTTGGTGTTTTCAATATATTTTATCAATTAATGATATTACTTCTTTTCTCCTTAATCATCTTAGAAAATATCAATAAATCAAGTTTTTATTACTGACTTAAAACTAGCTAAAAAAAATTAGCATCATACTAGCTTTGTTATAGAAAAACTTTCTCTATAAAGAATACCTACTTACGTTAATTTTTATTGATTTTTTTTTGAATTAATTTAACATAATAGTTTATTGACTATCTGATGTAACTGTTCTTGATCAAAAGGTTTAGTCAGATATTCTGTAGCACCAGCTAAATGTCCTTGAACTTGATCAAAAGAACTATCTCTTGCGGTAAACATAATAATTGGTAAGTTCTGAAATTGAGGAATGCTACGTACTGTACGACAAAGTTCTAAACCATCTATACCAGGCATAGAAACATCTAATAAAAGAACTGCTATCTGCTCATGGTAAATTATTGATAAAGCATCCACAGCATTATTAGCTATTAATACTCGATGCCCAATCTCAAATATGTTGTTATATCTATTAAGGATAATGGTATTGGAATGACAGACAATTTAATTAGTAGAGTTTTTGATCCATTTTTCACCACTAAACCAGTAGGTAAAGGAACTGGTCTTGGTCTTTCTATTAGCTATCAAATTATAGTGGACAAACACCGTGGTATTCTGAAGTGTAGTTCAAAACCAGGAGAGGGCTCTGAATTTATCATTAAAATCCTCATCAGATCAAATTCGGTTAAGAAACAGGCAGGAAATCCGGCGCTCCGCTAATTAGGGAGCGTCGGGATGAGAGCCAGCGTCAGCATTCAGAGACATCCACAAATCATGCTACTGAATTATGATTGCATTGACTCGACTTTTTGATAGTATTGAGTTGCTTCAGAAACACGACCTTGCTTGATTAAAATATCACCCATTATACGATATAACCCACCTCTATCTGGTTTGAGTTCAATCGCCCTTTGATAATAACTAATGGCATTGTCTAACAAGCCTTTTTTCTGGTAAGCATCCCCCAAGTTTTGGTGCACACTCAACATATCAGGTTTCTTTTCTACTGCTTTTTGGAAGTTGGCGATCGCCTCATCTAGCAAACCTTGTTCCATTTGAGCCTTACCTAATTTTATATATACTACTTCACCAATGTCTGGCTTAACTTCAAAAGCCTTTTTGTAAGAGGCGATCGCTTCTGCGAACCTTCCTTGTTTTTGGAGAGTGTCTCCTAGTTGAATATGAACTCTTGCAGGTTGATCAGGTTTTAGTTCCAGGGCTTTTTGATAAGCCGCGATCGCTTCATCACCTTGAGCATTTTGAGCTTTTTGAGAGCTGATTTGAATCAGAAGATTTCCGTATTCTTGGCAGTCTCGTGCTTTTACAGCATTTGCATCTAATTCTATTGCCTTCTGGAAAGCGGCTACGGCTCCATAAAAGTTATTTAGTTTTGTACAAGCCTTTGCTAATTGTAAGTATGCTGAGGCATCATCAGGGCGCCAGCCAATAATCCGATGGCAACAATTAACTACTTCTTGCCAATTTTCTTGCATAGCATAGAGTATAGAAAGCTGCTTTAAAGCCACTAAACTTTTAGGAGCTTGCTGCAGTGCTGTATTAAATTCTTTGATTGCTTGGTGTAGGGAACCTTGCTGCTTAAGTTTTCTACCTCGTTCAATATTTTTTGCTACTTTTGTAGCTTTTTCTTTAACAGATGAAGCCATAATTAAAACTTGTTAGGATATTTCTAGTTCATATTATATAGCATAGGCTTCAGCATTTTATATATTTGATAGGGCACATTACCAATTATCATCATGTTCGTAGCCAAGCTGGGCTAATACCCCTGGATACATCACCTTAAATAGCTTTTTATGCTCCTCTGTAAAATGGTTTTTCCAATCACCAGCAACCCCTTTGCGTAAGTGACTTTTCCGGTCTTCTTCTCCTTTCTTTCTACCCGTTCTTTTTTCAAAAGAAAGTTTTTCTACAATAGACATCCCAATCTCTATCTGCTCCCGATTAAACTCATACTTTTCAAAAATTCTCCTAAATACATCCTGTTCATCAACCGCTAACTCTTCTAGCCTTACTTCTAAAATGTGAGGGTTAGAGTAATCCCAACTAACCATTCTTTTTACTACCCATTTTACTCTCCCTATTTCCATAGCAATTCCTTCTTCTTGCGAAATAGAGTTCAATGCTTCTTGATAATTCAGACCTTTATATTCATGACTTTTTTTCTTCACCCATTTTTCATCACACCACAAATGATAAAAATAGCCAGAAATAATCAGATCTCTGGGATCTCGAATTATATGAGAGCCAACATAAGGTCGTTCTAAGTCTCCAAAGTTTATGCTCTTGTTATTTAAAAATATGTCAGTTGCTGGATTTAATTTTGGCTGTTGAAAGCTTACTTGATAATTCCAATTAAATGCTTTAGCTATTTGCCGTAAGATGGGACCAAAGAATGAGGTAGCAACCTTATGATAACCACAATGGAGAATTAATTTATCAGGCCGTGGATGGTTATTTTTTAGAAGTATTTTCTGATCTTTCATAGATTCTGCTTTAGTTTATAGTGGAGTCAGGAGTAGTAGCAATAGTTGGGATGCCGTCGGAATTTAATTCAGTAATATCCCAATTGAACTTTCTACCTAAAAATTCTTCTAGTCTCTGATTATGAGGTCTGTAAAATTCATATAATTTCTGACGTATTTCATCGCCAACCTCAGGATAATTACCTGGATTTTTATTCGTAAATGCTTCTATTTCATAATTTGGTACACCTAGAAAATCGAACACTTGTTTCATTATGTTTCTGGGATTACTAGCTAAATCTTCTAAACTTAAAATACAAAACTGTTCTTTAGGAAAAATGCTCATCCATTTTTCTAAAAAATAAACATATAGACCTTGAATTGCCAGTGTATTTGCTTTATCATTCTCTATTTTTTCTTCTAGTTCGTGAAGATCTGAAAATTTCTCTATTTGGAAATTTATAATTGTCCTCAAATCTTTGAATTCACCCATGAGCCTGTAATTCATGTAGAAGTTAGAAATAAATCGATTAACTGGATTTCCCAATATTACTATCAGCTTTGTATCTGGGAATAAATTTCGTATTCTGCGAGCAGATACTAGACTCTGGAAATAATTCGGACTAGCTTCACCTGTTATATAATCAGAATCTTCAGGAATTGGAGGAAAATTTGCTTTATACCAATCAACGCCTGCCTGTCATAGATTTTCTTTTGAAAAAAACTTAATTTCTTTCATTGTTGCTGGCAAAACTCTTGGATTTTTACATATGTAATCATAAAGAGAAGTTGTGCCACATTTAGCCACACCAATAATTATAAAATCAGGTCCTTTTAATATCCCATCTCCCCAATATTTTTCAACAAATTCTGGTCTTAATTTTTGATTTTTATGTTTCGTTAATTTCTGACATTGACTAATTGCTTCATCATATTTACCCTGTTTGATTGTAACAGATAATAAGATTTTTTCTAAACCAAGAGTGTTCAAAACACCCAAAATATGTTTATTTTCAATAATAAAGCTAGCTATGTTTCCCATATATTCTAACTTTTCTAGAGCTATGTTATCTACTCGAGCATTGCGCAAAACATTTACAAGTCTGTTATCAGCTTTTAGCGTTCCGGGTTGCACTTGAATTGCCATTGTAAAGTAATTAACTGCTTGTTCCCAATTTTTTGTTTTTCTAAAAACATCTCCCAAGTTGCAGTATGCTTCATATAAGCGTGGGTTGAATTCGAGCGCTTTTTGATAGGCTTGGATTGCTGGTTCTATTTTACCTGCTTTCTGCAAAAGTTTTCCTTCTGCTAGAAGATTTTCTGCAACTTTTTCATTTATAAATCTGATAATGGTAGTTTTTGTTTGATTTGCAGTTAACAAAGGAGTTTTCACAGTAACACTAGCAAAATCTGCTTCTAAATCAACAATTTTTTGGACTGATTCTAGATACTTTTTGCAGACTTTTACTAGGGAATGCGCCGCATCTACATGCATTTCTGGAGAGGGATAGTAGTTATTATACTTTTTTTTACAGCCTGTTTCATTGGGGTTAGTTAAAGTAACTGATTCACCTGTAAACCTATTAATCAGTGGCTGAGGTATTCCTCTGATAGATATACACTTGACATATTCTTCACTGCTTTTTTTGATTTCATTAATCATATTTAAATTTACTAATTGAGGAAAAGAATACCAGATTCCCCTTAAATTTTCATAGCTTTCTAAATAGTCTGGTTGCCTATGAGAAAACCAAAATAAAATCTTAGGTACTGTAATTTTTGCTAATAACTGTTGATAAGCGTCTATCCAAGTTTGTCTTGTTTCTGCCACTATTCTTGATAATAATTCTACATCTCCTGATTTCAGTAATTCTTGGTAGACTCTTTCTGTTGTTATTTCCTTGCCATCAGAACGTCTTACTAATTTTAGACCTCCTCGTTTGTTTGTATACAATGAGTTACTCGAACCTCTAGCGGAAACTATTTGAATAACTACAAATTGAGAATTATTGATATATTCAATCAGACTATCTTGCTCCAATAGCCACTCAGGCCCTGCTGATCCAAACCCTAAATTTAGTACCTCCAAATCCAGCAATTGCTGGAGTAAAAAAGGATAAGGATATTCACAGAAACGCCCGAAAGTATGAGCAGAGCCAAGACAGGTAAAATATTTTTTCGGTTCTAAGGTTTTAGGTTGAGGACCTCTAAGTGATCCTTTTATGCCTTCTAGTTGATAAAGCGAGTAATCTACTATATTAAAATCTTGTTTTTGGTAAAAACTCATGCTGTTAGTTCCTATAATTTATTGAAAGTTTTACCAATCAAAATTGGCATTTAATAATTCTTCTAATTTATGATTGTGGCTTTTATAAAAACTGGACAAGCTAGTGCGGATTTCATCCCTAACCCCTGGGTAGTCAGTAGAGTTTTTTTGAGGAAAATCTGGAATTTGATACTCAGGTAAACCCAGAAAATCAAAAACTCGATCCATTACAGATTGAGGAGTTTGTACTAACCCTTCCATAGTCAAAATCAAAAACTGCTGCTTTGGGAAAATCCCTAGCCACTTTTCTAGGAAATAAAAATATAAGCCTGTGAATACTAAACCTTGCTTGCCATCAATCCAATCCCCGATATTTTGTTGTTGATTAATATCTTTGATTTCAGCATTAACGATTTGTTCAAGACTTTTATTTCTACCAAGAGTTTTTTGATTAAAATAATAATGAGAAACTGAGCGTGCCACTGGATTTCTTAAAAGTACTATCAGTTTCGTGTCTGGAATACTCTCCCACACTCGTTTAGCATATAACTCAGACATCACATATAAAGTGCTAGCCTCACCAGTAATGTAACCCGAATCATCAGGAATTGGAGGAAAATTAGACTTATACCAATCTACTCCTAGCCGAAATAGTTTGTCATTACTAAAAAACATAATTTCTTTTTGACTAGCTGGTAAAACTTGCGGATGTTGCACCAAATAATGATAAAGAGAAGTAGTACCGCATTTCATAAAACCAATAATTATAAAATTAGGTTTCTTGCTAGTAATTCCAGATTGCCAATACTGGCTAACAAAATCTGGTTTTTTTTCCTGGTTATTTTGGTAAGTTATTTTTTCGCAAAAACTTATTGCTTCATTCACTCTACCTAGAAAACTTAGGCTATTAATTACAATTGATTTGACTTGCTTATGACGAGGAATTTGCTGAAAAGTATCAACACTAAACTGATTAATCTTCTCGACTTGGGCAGGTAGTATATGGGGAGAATTTAATAACCTCTTCAAACGCACATAAGGTAAGCCCCATTTTAACTCAATTTGAGCAGCTTTTATGTAGTTTACTATCGCTTCATCCAGATTGCCTAAGCTTACAAAAGCATCTCCTAAGCCAATATAAGCTTCACCAAAATCTGGCTTAATTTCGATTAATTTTTGATAGGAAACTACGGCATCACTAAATTTATTTTCTGCTACCATTACCTGCGCATCTTCATAGTATTTTTGGGAAGCTGTATTGATGTTTTCTAAGTCTAACTTAGACAATTCAGAGCGTTCTAGCAATGACAGATCTGACTCCACATTATTATCAGCGTGTTTTTCTTGATTAACTATTTGAAATTCTTGAATATGCCGGCTGTAGTTTTTTCTTTCTAGATTCAAGTTCATTCTGGAGTTATTGCGAAAATTCTCAGCAAATTTTTCATTTAAACTATCGCCTTGTTTTTTAAATTTGACAGTTTTTATTAAAAATTTATGTTCTGTCTCTACTCCACAAAATTGACATATTTTTATACAGATTTGACGAGGCTTTTGCAAAAGTTCTTCATAGGTAACTTTTAAGTAATCTATTTGATTGGTTAAGAAAAACTCTTCCCATTTAGCATTCTGATGAATAATCAGATCTAAAAAATAGCTAATTTGCTCTTCATTGTATTCAACCTGATCTCGTGACTTTTTTTCTTGTTCAAAGGATTTCCAGGAGTCAGTTTCTGTTGCAATATATAATGAAACTGCTTGTGCTATTACATCCTGACGCACTAGCCAAATAAAATTGCACTGCTTCAAAAATTGTTTAACTGTATCATATTCTATAAAAATATCAAGTTGATCGAACAGCAATTTAAGTCCAAAACAATTGTTCTCGGTAGAACGCTGCTCTATCATGTAACTCAGATAAGAACTTAGAGAAACTCTTCCTTGAGAATCAAATAGGTTATATTTTTTTACCAAAGGAATTAGAGAACCTTTGGGATTGAGAAACTCTGAAGGATTACCCATAACCCTAGAAGAAGACAACAAATCACATAACATATTGCTTCCCGATCGCGGTGTCGTACCAATTACATAAAACTTATTTGTTATAGAGCCCTTTTCTTCCACTGTCTCCACATCTTCCTAAATATTAATTTCCCATCTATGCAAATATTAAACCTTTTCGCTCCAATTCTTGAACCGAGCTGTCTATATTGATGTTAATTAAAGATTTCTGGCGAAATGTCTCAGCCAGCTTTTCATTGATCATATTTCCTTGTTTTTTGAATTTTACATCTTCTAGAGAAAATTGATAGTTAGTTTCTACCTGACAAAAATTGCAAATTTTTTTACATTCTCTGTTTGATTCTCGAGTTATATTTTCATACTCAACCTGCAAGTATTCTATTTGATTAACTGAAAAAAACTCTAGCCATCTTAAATTATGTCTAGTCAACCTCTTAACACAATTATCAATTTTTTTCTCGTCATACCCTAAATTCTCTCGCCTACTCTTTTCCTCCTTTTTTCGATTTTCGTCTTCGTTCAAAGAAGTCCATTCCTTAGTAGTTTGAGCAATATACATTGATACTGCCTGAGCGACTACATCTTTACGCACCAACCAAATAAACTTAAATTGTCTTAAAAACAGCTTGATAGCTTGCATTTCTAAAAAAGGCTCTAGTTGATCAAACAGAAGTTTCATGCCAAAAACGCCATTTTGAGAAGAACGTTTTTCTACCACACTGGTTAGATATTTCTCGATCACAATCCTTGATTCTGCATCAGTCAGATTATGACGGTTACAAAAACCTAGTATTGAATCGACATTTAAGACTTCCCTTGGATTACCCATAACTTTAGAAGATGCTAATAAATTGCACAACATACTACTTCCAGATCGCGGTGTTGCACAAATTACATAAAACTTATCTGCCATAGCTCTCTTTTTCATCACTTCCAAAATCTAAACCACAATATCCAAGACGGTGGTCATATTATTGTTTATTTGCCGATGAGCGGTAATCTCCCGCCAAATCCTAGACCATCCTGCATCATTAGCATAAATTACTTCCGCATTCTGACAAGTTTTTTTCTGCATCTGTGCTAAATACTCTCTATCCTTTGCTAACCGCCCCAATATTTTCACCAACTCCAATCCTGATGCTGGTTTAAGTTCATCTTCCTGAACCAGAGAAGATACTCCAGACTGTGGTACCATCCGGGGAATCCCTACTCGAAGTAGGGTTTCTCGATAGATTGCAAATGCCGGATGTTCACAACTTAAATCAACAACAAACCATGGGGTGTTATCCCAGGCTGTGATCTTCTGATATAAATCATATACAGAAGCAATGTGCTGGACAAAGTGATTATCCTGTTGCCCGGATGCCAATCCACCATTCATCTGATCAAGCTGTTCCTCTTGGGCCAAAAACACCATTGGTTTTAAACTACCTGGCAGTAGTTGACAGCATAAATTCCAGACCATCTGAGCTAATTCCAGGGATTGAGGGACTGTCAAAATCATCACTCGTTTATCATAATCGGGTGTTTTTGACCAACGTTCTTTGACTTCCCAAGGCGGCTGTTTCCAATGGGGAACTATTGCAACTTTAGCATTTTGCATCCCAGATGGCTCTAAATAAGTGGAAGTGGCAGATAAACCATTATTGACCAAAGTTATATTCTGGAAATCCTTCAGACATTTTATAAATTTGCCACCTAGCCTCGGTTGAGAATAGATCCGCAGCATATCAGTCAGCGCATATACGGGGATATATAGCATTGAGAATGGTACTCCACCCTCAATTTCTGTGGGAATTCCCATCAGCCATAAAGCGATAATCTGTCGCTGAGTACATAGAGCCTCCAAACTCCAAACTGCACAAGAAATTCCCAGAGACGAACAATAATCGAGAGATGGATCATCCTTCAAACCTGATGCTTGTGCTGCTGTGGGAGATAAAATCACCCTTCCTTCTCGGTCATACCAGCTCAGTCGCTTTGCTTTTTTTTGATCTAAAGGAGTATCTACATAGTAGATGAGATGAGCAAGATATTTGAAATAGTTAATTGTTTGCAGGGTATGGTTATATTCGAGTGAATTTTCCACAAAGAACTGATGATTGATAATAATCACAATAAAAGCTTGATTTTTTAAGATGTAGTCAGTAGTCAAGTCAATTGCATTTTTCACCTGCTCTTTCATTTGGATGTATACTGCTTGAGTTGCTTGAGCTAGTAGTGACTGCTCAGTGTGGTCAAATGCTAAATCTAAACATCTTTCTCCAATTTCAATTAAACTATCGCAATTATGGTAAGGGTGAGTAGAGGGGATGCCTTCAAAAGCATGACGGTGAGCAACAATTGGCAAACCAGTTGCCAAGGCTTCAACTGCTTTGATTTTTAATCCTGTACTAAAACTCATAGGAACAATTACCACATCTACAGCTTGATAGAATTCATCTACGGTTTCTACTCTGCCCATGAGTTCAATCCCTGTCACACCCTCTAAATCTCGCAAATTATCACACAGACTTCCAGCAAACTTAATTTTAATAGGTGCTAAGTATTTGAGAAACAGGGGGCGAACTTGTTTAATAAAAGCTCTAGCATTCATTGTATTGATGCTGTTGCTCACCCCAATCATACCAATAACTAGATAATCTCGATCCTCTGCTGTTAGAAATCGCTGCATCGGGTTTTGAGGTTCTATGTGGGGCATTGTACAAACAGGGGTTTGAGCAATTTCTCGGAAAAAGACGGCTTCCTCTTCTTTTATTGCCCAAACTAAATCTGCCCGCTCTAAAGCAATAGCTTCTTGATCAGAGGTTGTGTAGAAAAACTCAGGGGAAATGCCTTGACTTTCCAGCAGTTGTCTACGCCCAGTAAATTTATCATGGGTGTCCAATATACGACAAACATAACTAGGGGCAAAGTCAAATGCTTTGCTTAAATAGGTATAGTTAACAATAAAGGCATCATAATAATTGTGTTGAAATAGCCATTTTAAATAATCTTCTAGCCCTTTATCCCACCATTCATCTATCAAATAATCTTCCTCTATGGCTGGGGCTTGTACAGGGCGAGTGGTGGGTACGGAGTGAAAGGAATCCCACTGATTTGTCATCTTCTTATACCACTGACTGGGGATATGGGCTACAATATCTTGAGGATAATGAAGAAAATGAATTCTAGCACCCCGATTTTGTAATTGTTGACAAATTGAGTAGATTCGTTTTCGATTTCCTTGATTTAAGGGATAAGTCGGTGTGGGAGATAAAACTAGGATATCTATTCCTTTCAGGCTTGAGTGTGACTTGAGATTTATCATGCTGACTCTCCCTTTGGACTTTAGAAAATTACCTACTGATGTGAGTCTTAATTTCAGGATTTTACCTTGTCTGAGGCTACATCAGATTCTGCTTAACTCATAATTTTGAGATTTGATACAAAAACTATTTTCAACTCTTGTGCCTACTTGAATTTTAGACTCAGATAAAAAGCACTCTCTGTAAGCTTTTGAGAGGTGGTAAATTTTAATGATAGACCTTTGATACCCTTGATTTTGTCTAAAGTCTAATCCCCTCCTAGCTCTATTTCTCAACACCATCAAACCCAGCTAAAAGCATCGTTGTGAATATAGAGAGTACCCAAAGTTGTTCTCGAAATTGTTTCGGCTCATTTGTGTCGTAAAATAATCCTCGAATGCTTCTTTCTCGTGGCGGGAGTCTAAAAAAATACTCTAACAGAAAATTCCATCCTGACTGAGCCCTCTCAATTGCCTCTACCGAATTCATCTGATAGTCTGATACTGCTTGCCATATAACTCTTTTGCGAAACCAAGCATGATTTAATCGCTTTTTTTCCACCAAATGGTCAATTTTGGCTTCTGGGGCATAAATAGTGAACTTTCCTTTACTTTTGATTCTCTCAAGAAGATGAGTTTCTTCGTTGCTCATTAGGGATGTGCCACTGCCGATACGCCCTAGAGAAAGATTAAAACCGCCACTTTCCAAAATGTCTTGGGTTCGGAAGGAAATATTTGCTCCAGCAAACCATTCATCAGGTTTGGCAATACGCATTTCTCCACCCCAATTCACTACAGACACATAACTAAGTAATTTATCATCTAACCAATTGGGGCGCTCTATTTCCCACATTGGATCAACTCTCCCTCCTAAAACTGCTGCGTCAGTGCCAAATTGATCGAAACCTTCTACTATTTTTTCTAGCCACTGAGGAGAAGCGATCGCATCATCATCAAGATAGGCAATAAACTCCGTTTCACACAATTTAGCAGCTACATTTCGAGCATTGGACAACCCAGGAATTTTCTCAATATGGTAAATTAAGAATGGTGGATGGTGATATTCTTGCTGTATTTTTTGAGCATATTCATAGTCTGGAGAGTTATCAATAATCATAATTTTGTAGTGTTCCTTAGAAATCGTTTGAGATTGAACACTCTCAATAGCTTTTGCTAAACAGTCATAGCGATTATAAGTACAAATTGTGGCAGTAATTATAGGCATTAATAGCAAAAAAATAATTTATTAGTCCACATTCAAGACTTAATTATACTAAAAAAAATAGACTTTCATCTACTCAATAAATTAAGCAATTATAGGATGATTTTTTTTG